>JANNUK010000146.1:0-6726 GCA_031395155.1 Chloroflexota bacterium
CTTACCCGGAGACGGGCGAGGCCCCGTGCGGCGTCGGCGACTACACCGGCAACTTCAAGAAGGTCACCGCCATTGACGCGAAGACCGTCGAGTTCCAGCTGTGTGCCCCGGACGTCGCATTCCTGGCGAAGATCGCGTTCAGCGCCTTCGGGATCCAGGACTCCGACTACATCGCGGCGCACATGGGCGACGGCTCGATCCTCGACCAGCCGAACGGAACCGGTCCGTACAAGCTGAAGGCGTGGGATCGCGGCAGCCGCCTCGTCCTCGAGGCCTTCGACGGCTACTGGGGCGAGAAGGCCCTTGCGCCGAATGTCGAGTTCCGCTGGAGCGACGAAGCGGCCCAGCGGCTCCTTGAGCTGCAGTCCGGCGCCGTCGACGGCATCGACAACCCGGGTGCCGACGACATCGAGACCATCAAGAACTCGGGGAGCCTGGCGTTCTTCGAGCGCGAGGGGCTGAACACCCTGTACCTCGGCTTCAACACCACGATCAAGCCTTGGACGAACCAGAAGATCCGCCAGGCGATCGCGATGGGCGTCGACCGACAGCGGATCGTCGACAACTTCTACCCGCCCGGCTCGGAGGTGGCCAGCCACTTCACGCCGTGCGCGATCCCGTTCGGCTGCGAAGGCGACGACTACTACGCCTTCGACGCGGTGGCCGCCAAGGCGCTGCTGGCCGCCGGGATGGCCGAAGAGGGCATCACGACCATCAACACCAAGATCCAGTTCCGGGCCGCCGTTCGCGGCTACCTGCCGGATCCGCCGCAGATCGCGACCGAGGTCTCGCAGCAGCTCAAGAACAACCTCGGCATCACCGCCACGCCGGAGCTCCAGGAGTCCGGGGCATTCCTCGACGCCAACGCCGCGGGAACCCTCGCGGGGATCTTCCTGCTCGGTTGGGGCGCCGACTACCCGGATACGTCGAACTTCCTCGACTACCACTTCGGGCCCGGCTCGGGCGTGAAGTTCGGGAAGCCGTTCGACGATGTTGCGGCCGCGATCCAGCAGGGTGGTTCCGCGTCGGCAGACGCCGATCGGGCCGCCGCGTACGGAACCGCGAACAACCTGATCAAGGAGTACGTTCCGGCGGTCGTCATGATCCACGGTGGATCCGGGACCGCCTTCCTCGCCGACGTCACCGGCGCCCATGCCTCGCCGCTCAGCACGGAGCTGTTCTCGGTGGTCGATCCGGGCGGTCGCGAGACGCTCGTCTGGATGCAGAATGCCGAGCCGCTCAGCCTCTACTGTGGAGACGAGGCGGACGGCGAGACGCTTCGCGCGTGCGAGCAGATCAACGAATCGCTCTATGGGTATGAGGTTGGTGGCACCAAGGCCATCCCGTCGCTGGCCACCGAGTGCACCTCGAACGCCGATCTGACGGTGTGGACCTGCACCCTCCGCGACGGTGTGAAGTTCCACGACGGAGCCGACCTCGACGCCAACGACGTCGTCGTCAGCTACGCCCTGCAGTGGGACGCCAACCATCCGCTCCACAAGGGCCGTTCCGGCGCCTTTGAGTACTTCCCGGGCCTGTTCGGTGGGTTCCTCAACCCGCCGCCGCCGGCCAGCTAACCTCCGTTCGCAGTACGAGAACGAGGGCGCCGTATCCACGGCGCCCTCGTTCCCTATCCGGCCCACGGGGCGGCGGACGCCCAACATTGACCACCCGCCGAACACGGTGACGTCGAAGCGATGATCCAGTTCATCCTCCGCCGCCTGATCGTGACCATCCCGGTCCTGTTCGGGATCGTCCTGATCGTGTTCGCCACGTCCCGCCTCATCGCGGGCGACCCCTGCCGCGCGGTCCTCGGCGAACGAGCGACCGATGCGATCTGCGAGCCGTTCATCAAGCGCTACGGTCTGGACAAGGCGATCGTGCCCGGTCTCTTTCGCGAGAACCGCGAACTGCAGTTCCGCCCCGCCGACATCCCGGCGACGCTGGTGGATAACCAGTTCGCGGCCTATGTGGGAGGCCTCGCGCGAGGAGACCTGGGCGACTCGATCAAGTTCTCGCGACCCGTCGCGACACTGCTCATCGAGCGCCTGCCGGCGACGATCGAACTCACGATCTTTGCGCTTGCCCTGGCGATGCTGGTGGGCATCCCCCTGGGTCTCATCTCGGGCTATCGGCGCAATTCCGCCGTCGATGTCGGGACGATGGCCTTCGCCAATCTCGGCGTGTCGATCCCCGTGTTCGTCCTGGGGCTCAGCCTGGCATTTGTGTTTGCGCTGGTGCTCAAGGATACCCCCCTGTCCCTGCCGCCCTCGGGGCGATTGAGCTCCGGAATCGCCGTCATCCCGCTGGCCACCACCTTCGGGCTGGAATCGCTCGACGGGCCGCTCCGGGCGCTGCTCGACTTCTTCTCGGGTTTCTTCGTGCTGACGTCGCTGATCACCGGTCAATGGGAGGCCCTGGGCGACGCCATCCGCCACCTGATCCTGCCGGCCGTCGCCCTCGGGACAATCCCCCTGGCGATCATCGCCCGCATCACCAGGTCGAGCCTCCTCGAGGTGCTGGGCCTGGACTACGTCCGGACGGCCCGGGCCAAGGGCCTCCGCGAGCGGACGGTCGTCCTGCGCCACGCCACCCGGAATGCGCTGCTACCCGTGGTAACGGTGATCGGCCTGCAGTTGGGAGCCCTGCTATCGGGCGCGATCCTGACCGAGACGGTGTTCAACCTGGCCGGGGTCGGACGAAGCGTGTACGACGCGATCACCGGCCGCGACTACGTGGTGATCCAGGGCTTCACGATCGTGATCGCGTTCATCTACGTCGGCGTCAACCTGATCGTCGACATCTCGTACACCTACCTCGACCCACGGGTCCGCCTGCGATGACGGCATCCAATGACTCCCCCGCCATGGTCACGGCCGATCCGCTCGCCGCGACACGACCGGCCAGCCTGTGGCGCGACACCCTGGGCGGCATCCTGCGTCAGCGCTCCGCGATCGTCGGTCTGTCGATCCTGGCGGTCCTCGTGGCGATGGCCATCTTCGCCCCGCTCATCGCCACGCATGACCCAAACCAGACGTTGCTCGGGTTCGAGGAAGGCGTGGCCAAGCGATCCGCGCCGTGCATCCACGTGTTCGGCTGCCCCGAGGCCGAGCCGGAGCACTACTTCGGCACCGACGGCAATTTCCGCGACGTGTTCAGCCGCGTCGTCTTCGGAACCCAGACATCGCTCACCGTGGGCTTCACGGCGATCGGCCTGGCGATCCTGTTCGGCACGATGATCGGCGCCGTCGCGGGCTACGCGGGTGGGTGGCTCGACAACATCATGATGCGGATCATGGACGTGCTCCTCGCCTTCCCATCGCTGCTGCTGGCCATCATCATCGTAACGGCCCTCGGTCGGGGCCTCATCAACGCCCTCCTGGCGATCGGGATCGTGTCGATCCCCGTCTACGCGAGGATCGTCCGATCGTCGGTGCTCTCGACCCGCGAGAGCGACTACGTCACTGCGGCGCGGGCGCTCGGCGAATCGACGTCGGGGATCCTGCTGCGGCGGGTGCTCCCGAACTCGATGACACCGCTCATCGTCCAGGCGACGCTTGGTATCGGTGGGGCCGTCCTCGAGATCGCGGCCCTCGCGTTCGTCGGCGTCATCGGCAACCTGGAGACGCCCGAATGGGGCTCGATGATCGCGTTCGAGCGAAACCAGCTCTTCCTGGCGCCCCACATCATCCTCGCCCCGGGCCTGGCCATCACCCTGACGGTTCTCGGATTCAATCTCCTCGGCGACGGGTTGCGCGACGCCCTGGATCCGAGGTTGAACCGATGACCGGCCCCAAGGCAGAGACCGCGACCGTCGAGGACATCGCCGGCGCGGCGGCCGCCAGCGGGGGCCCACGCCGCAACCGCCCCCGCGGCGGTGGGCGGATCCTCGAGGTGCGCGGCCTGCGGACGTCCTTTCACACCCGCGACGGCGTCGTGCGCGCGGTCGACGGCATCGACTTCCACGTCGACCGGGGCGAGATCATGGGCCTCGTCGGCGAGTCCGGCTGCGGCAAGAGCGTGACCAGCCTGTCGATCATGCGCCTGGTGGGTCCGCCGGGACGGATCGATGCCGGCGAGATCGTGTTCGACGGGCGGAACCTGCTCGAACTTTCGGCCAACCAGATGCGCGAACTGCGTGGCGATCGGATCAGCATGATCTTCCAGCAACCGCAGAGCTCGCTGAACCCGGTCTGGGACGTCGGTCGCCAGATCGGCGAGGTGCTCGAGATTCACCGCGGCATGAAGCGCAAGGTCGCCCGGTCGCGCGCCCTGGAGCTGCTGCGCATGGTCGGGATCCCCGATCCGGAACGACGACTTGCATCGTTCCCGCACGAGATGTCGGGCGGCATGGCCCAGCGCGTGATGATCGCGATGGCCCTCGCCTGCGAGCCCGAGCTCCTCATCGCAGACGAGCCCACGACCGCGCTCGACGTGACGATCCAGGCCCAGATCCTCGATTTGATGCGCACGCTGCGCGACGAGACCGGCACGGCGGTCATCCTCATCACCCACGATCTCGGGGTGGTCGCCGAGATGTGCGACCGCGTGGCGGTCATGTATGCCGGCGAGATCGTCGAGCAGACGGACGTCCGAACGATATTCCGGGAGCCGGCCCACCCTTACACCCGGGGCTTGATCGGGTCGATTCCCGTCGTCGGCGAGATCAAGAACGAGCTTGCCGTGATCCCGGGCGGTGTCCCGAACCTGATCGACCTGCCCCAGGGCTGCCGGTTCGCCCCGCGCTGCGCCGCCCGAACCGAGCACGACGTGCGGATCGCGCTGGACACGCATCCGCGCCTCCTGCCGTTGTCCGACGGCCACGAGGTGCGCTGCTGGCTCTACCACGATGCGGCGGGGCGGATCATCGACCCGCCCCTCGACCAGCGCACGGTCGGGCCGTCATGACGTCCGCGAGCGCCCCGAATTCCGGCACGACGGCCGCGGCTGGACCGGCCGGCGCCGGCCACGCCCTGATCGAGGTTCGTGACCTGATCAAGCACTTCCCGATCAGGGGCGGCGTGCTCCAGCGGACGATCGGGACGGTCCAGGCAGTCGACGGCGTGAGCTTCGACATTCGCCGGGGGGAGACGCTCGGGTTGGTGGGCGAGTCGGGCTGTGGCAAGACCACCGTCGGTCGGCTCCTGCTTCGCCTCCTGGACCCAACCTCGGGCACGGTTCGCGTCGACGGCGACGACATCACCGAGCTCAAGGGCTCGGCCCTCAAACCATACCGGCGCCGGATGCAGATCATCTTCCAGGATCCGTACGCCAGCCTGGATCCGCGCACCCCGATTGCCGACAGTATCGGCGACGGCCTGCGGATCCACGGCCTGGGCACCGCGGGGGAGCGCCGACAGAAGGTCCGGAAGATGATGGACCTGGTGGGGCTGGCGAGCTACCACGCGCGCCGTTATCCCCACGAGTTCTCGGGCGGCCAGCGCCAGCGGATCGGGATCGCTCGGGCGCTCGTCCTGGAGCCGAAGCTCGTCGTGTGCGACGTGCCGGTCTCGGCGCTCGACGTCTCGATCCAGGCGCAGGTCCTCAACCTCCTCAAGTCGCTCCAGCGCGAGCTCGACCTCACGTACGTGTTCATCGCTCACAACATGGGCGTCGTCGAGCACATCAGCGATCGGGTCGCGGTGATGTACCTCGGCAAGATCGTCGAGGTCGCCGAGCGGATCGAGATGTTCGAGGATCCCGAGCATCCGTACACGCAGGCGCTCATGTCGGCGATCCCCGTCCCGAACCCGGAGCAGCGCCGGCAGCGGGTGATCCTCAAAGGCGACGTACCGAGCCCGGTGAACCCGCCGAGCGGCTGCCGATTCAACCCGCGCTGCCAGCTCCGTGCGGAGCTCGACAACCCGGACATCTGCTGGCAGCAGGAGCCCCTGCTCGTGCCCGCGGGCGAGGGCGCGGATCACCTCGCGGCCTGCCACTTCCGCGGCGCGGGGATCGCCGCCGGTGCCGCCGGCAGCCCTACCGCTGCGAGGGCCTAGCGGACGAGAATCCGCTTCTGCTCGGGGACCTGGACGACCCACTCCGCGAGCTGGCCCTGGATCGTCGCGTACTTCGTGAAACTGTCGATGAGCTCCCGGCTCGCGGCGGTGGTGCCCGGACCATCGCCGGCCTCGATCGCGGCCTCGAGCTCCTTCGCCGCCGCCGACATCTGGCTGATCGCCTCCCGGTAGGCCGCCGCGAACTCGCGCATCGGCTCGAACGGCTCGATCCGATCGGCGTTGGCGAGGAGCACGTCCACGCCGGAGAGGCCCTTCGCCGCCTGGAGCATGAGCTCCGGATCGCCGGCCTCGACACCGGCGTTGAAGTCGTTGATCCCCTGCCGGATCTCGCCGTCGGCGACGCCCATCGCCTCGATGCCGAGGACGGCGTTGCCCGTCCAGGGCGTCGCGAGTGGGCCGGGAGCCGCGGACGAGGCGGGCGTCGGTGCCGGCGGGGTCGGCCGGCCGTTGGCGCGGAGGCTCCAGCCACACTCCACACCCGGGGTTTCACCCACACGAAGTATCTCAGCTGGCTCATGCGGAAGGAGCGATACGTCAAAGTCACGGAGCGAGTAGGTGAGACCATCACCGAGCGCTTTGATGAATGCTTCCTTGCGCGTCCAGCAGGTCAGAAAGCCGAGCGGCTTGTCCGCCGGAGCCAGTGCGTGATATGCCTCGTTCTCTGCAGCGGAAAAAAAACGCGAGGCGATGTTGTCCGCGTTGCCGA
>JANNUK010000159.1:0-2102 GCA_031395155.1 Chloroflexota bacterium
AGGTCGGCGAAGAGCACCGTTACGAGCTTTCGCTCCTCCTCCGTGGCCGCTGCGCGGTCAAGCCGATGCCCGCAGGAGGCGCAGAACTGTGCGCCAACCCCCGTTTCGGAGCCGCAGGACGGGCAAGGTTTGGCGAGAGCGCCGCCGCAGGTGGGACAGAATCGCGCACCCGCATCAGTCTCTGCTCCGCAGGAAGGGCAGACCCGCGGACGAGTCTTCATTGGGACCTCGAATCCGCCCCGGAGACGCGCGACCGGCGCCCTGTCTGCTGGCAGGGGACTGCGTGGTCTATGAGCCTAGGGCCGCGGCCCACGTTCCGGCCGGACAGGTCGCTCGTCATGTCGGTCATCGTCTCACGCGTCTTGCCCGAACTCGAAGTGCCGTTGAGCAGGATGATCCGTCCGGGCTGAGCGTGGTTGGCCAGGTCGATCAGGTGCTCCTGCGCGGCGACGCGCTCGAATGTGCGCGGGTCAGATTCCGGAGGGCACAGCAGATGAAGCCGGGCCGTCGGCACGAACCCTTGGGAGACTGTGATCGGGCGCTCCCGTAGAACGTCCCTGATGTCTGGTTCCAACTGTTGCACTCCATGTGGTTCGCCCGTGTCGAACGGCATCTAGGGCGCCTAGACTCCGTGCGTTCGTTCACGAGCGAGCTTCTTGGCGGCCAGCATGGCGCGTCCCGTCAAGGTTCCGGGAGACCGCCGCCCTGACACGATCGCGGGATCGTGCCCGCCGTCCGGTGGGCCGCCTACCGGACCTCGTCGGCCGGGGGGCGGGCTGACCTCGTCTGCCGTCACCGGTTTCCATTCGCGCAGCCGAGCGATGGCCGTTCGGCTACATCGGCGGCACTCGAGGACAGCGACCTTCAGCCACTCGCGCGACCGGGTCGGTCGGGGGAGGCGAAGCTCGCTCGTGGCCTCGCCTCGAGTTCGCAGTAAGTGGCCGGCTCCGGCCCACCGAATCCCTCAGAACAGCAGGCGCGAGGAATGCCGGACGACAGGGCCCGGTTTATCGTGGTGCCCGAGACAACACCGGAAACCGGGAGACGTGTCGGGGCGGGGACGGCTGCCGTCGCATGCGGGATATCTTGTTACTTCGGCCCAACGCCTAGGGGAGACATGAGAGGGAAGGGGCTAGAGCGAGCCGTTGACGAGCAGCGTCGACTACATTGTCCTGTACGTCCGGGACCTCGCCGCGTCCGTCGCGTTCTACCGCGACGTGGTGGGCCTGCCCGTGAAGCTCAAGGGAGATGGCTACGTCGAGTTCGTGACCGCGGGAACGAAATTTGGGCTGTACGACGGCGCTCGGTTGCGGGAGTTGATCGGCCGCGAGGCGACCACAGGCGGCCCGCGCGGACAGCTGGTCTTCTTGGTACGTGCCGCGGATCTCGAGGCGGAGCGTCTGCGCCGCCTGGGCGCCGAGATCCTGGCCGGACCCATCGATCGTGCATGGGGACATCGGACCGTCCATGTCCTCGATCCGGACGGCAACGTCGTGGAGTTCGCGCAGGAGATTGCGCGCGCGGTGCCGGCCAGGCGAAGGCGTCAGCCCGCTGACCGAACCAGATGCTAGGTCGACACGATGCTTCCATCGTGTGCTCCTAGGCCAAGGGGATGGCCTCGCCGTCGCTTGCGGTGCCCCCGGAGTTAGAGGAGCGGCGCGGCAACCTTCTCGAAATGATCAGCCAGCGCCTCGATGAAGGCCAGCTCATCCACAGACACGGTTCCCCGTTCCGGATGGGCGATGCGATTCCGGATCGCGCTGAGCTTGCTGAACCACGCGAGTTGATTCTCCTTGCCCCTGCCAGAGCCGAAAGCGAAATAGGGATCGAAGGAATCCCAGTTCGCCGGAGCAGCAGCAATAGACCGGTAGTCGAGCAACTCGAAGAACTGGTCGTAGGAGCCACCCTCAGGGTTGGTTTCACGACGCGCCGCGACCTCCGTCCGGACCTTCTCGGGGACCCCCTTACGCCACCAACCACTCTCGTCATGTCCGAAAAGACTGCGAAGCAGTGTCATCGTGACGTCGTGGATCCTGAGCTGAAGCTCGGGCATCAGCTGTCGTGCTGTGTTCGTGCCTGTCTGATCCTGGCTCCGGATGAAC
>JANNUK010000208.1:0-10405 GCA_031395155.1 Chloroflexota bacterium
CAGGGTGAGCGCGACCAGGAAGACGAACCCGACGACCGCCGAGACGGCGACCGACAGGAAGAGGCCCCAGGCGCTGGCGACGCGGGCGCCGACGGTCTCCTCGGCCACGTGGGCCGAGGCGTCGTAGCCGGTGTAGGTCCAGTTGGCCAGGAGCAGCGAGAAGAAGAAGGCGACGAAGACCGGGGTGTACGTGCTGGCGGCCCCCATCGACAACAGGTAGAGCGGCGTGCTCGTGTCAGGTGCGACCCCGGCCCACGGCGGGATGCGGATCTCCCACGAACCGAGCGTGTCCTGCGGCTGGATCGCGAAGAGCGTGAGCCCAGCGTCCCTGGCCGTGTCCTGCGAGCCCAGGATGAAGAGGGCGGCCGAGATCAGGATGACGAACGCGATGTGCCACCACACGCTGACCTGGTTGAGGATCGCGACCACGCCGATCCCGGCGATATTCAGGACGAGCTGGACGGCCATCAGGATCGCCATCGTCAACAGCTGGCCGGAGATCAGGAGCGTGTCGCCGATCACGAGGACTTCGGTCGTGTTGGTGAACGCACCACTCGTCAGCTTGGAAATGATCGTCTGGTTGAGGAAGAACGCCGCGGCGAAGTTGATGCCGGCGACGATCGCGAACTGGCCGATCAGGTTGAGCCAGGCGGTCCACCATCCCCAGTTCTTGCTCTTCATCTTCGACGCCCAGTAGTACAGCCCGCCGGCCGTCGGGTACGCCGAGGCGACCTCCGCCATCGAAGCGGCGATCGTGAGCACGAAGACCGTGACGAGCGGCCAGCCGATGAGCACCGCGGCGGTGCCCGCCCAGGCCAGGCCGTAGTCGTACAGGATGACCGCGCCGGTCAGGATCGAGATGATCGAGAAGCTGATCGCAAAGTTGCTGAATCCGCCCATCGTGCGGAACAGCTCCTGAGCGTAGCCCAGCTTGTGCAGGTCCTTGATGTCCTGCTGGATCACGTCCTCGCGGGACTTGCCTTGTGTCATGGGTTCCTCCATCACTCCGAACGCGGATCGCGACCTTGGCGATCCGACTGCCGGCGCGCCCTCCACGGCCGGTCGAGACGCCGATCCTTTGTTGGGCCGGACCGGCCAGATTCAGCGGGAGTCAGGGCGGGTGGGCGGCCCCATGGCCGCACACACGTCGATGCGGTGTGCGGTCCCTCGCTGCGTCCTCCTCTCTTCCCGATCGAGGGCCTCCACCGCGCCTCGACGCGCGCCCAACGGTGAGCGCAGGGATCGCGAGCATCTGGGCTGCTCGCGGGCGTCTATGGGCGGACTATACGCGAGCGTTCAGCCGCTGCGAAGAGGGTTTCTGCGGACGATTCGGCAGGTTTCCGGCGCCCTGGCTGGAGTTCCCGAACGGGTTGTTGACAGACGAGGGCCTCCTTGGCCCCCCTTCCACTATTACTCCCAGTCATGAGATCGGGCGTCAGTGAGCGTGACGGGTCACCGATTCCGACGTTCTGGGTGCAGTGCCACGCTCGCTCAGCCCGAATCCGATTAGCCGGGGGAGTGACCGGGTGGGCGCGCGTTCCGGGGTGGGCGCATCCCGGGTGGGGCACACCCCAGGAACAACGGGTCCGCGAATCACACCTAGTAGAGCGTCGCGCCGTCCGTCGGCAGCGGGTCTTCGAAGACGGAGGCCGCGAGCAGAGCGTTCGGCTCGAACGACACGACCTCGGCATGGCGGGTCACTCCGCCGCCGATCGTCTCGATCAACCTGAGGATGACACCATCGGCCCGATCGACCGCGATCTGGATATGGAAGTCGGGGCGGTCGGCGGCGAGCTCCGTCGCGCGCGGGTGATCGCACTCCACGACGATCGCCTCGCGGCCCGCGACGATATCCGTGCCTGAGATCCAGGTCCTTCCCGTGGTCAGCACGTTCTGGCAATACCCGGCCGGATGCACGAACGTATCCGGGAGCGACTCCATCGGCAGAGCGGTCACAGGTTCATAGACCCTCGAGGCACCGGGAAAGTCCTTGTCGGCAAGCCCGCGCGGCCGGTTCCTGATCGGTCGGGTCGTCGCGAGCCGATGCGCGGCCGAATAGGTCCTGACGACGGCGCCGTCCGACACCCACACCTCGTAGCTGCCGGCCGGCCCGCGCGACGGATCGGTCGTGGTCACGCGGGCGTCACCCTCGTGACGCAGGGCGACGTCCATGACCGCGAGGTGCTCGCCGCGGGCCGTCATGGTCCGCTCTTCGATGCGCATCCTCAGCGTCTCGAATCGGAGCTCCGCGTCGCGCATGAAGGTGAACAGCTCGGCGACGCTGGGGATGCCCGCCGTCAGGGTGACCAGCTCCGCTCGCCGGCGGCCACTTGTCGCGACAACGACGGCACCGGCGCGATCCCAGGTTCGGGTCGTAGACATCGGGCGGATTGTAACGGCCCGGCGGGCCCAGGGGCTTGCCATCCGCGGGTGGATCGTCCGACTCGGCCACGAGCGGCCGGTGTCCAGACACTCCCGTAGACTTCCCGGCGATGGAGTCGATCGCGCCGGGGTATTTCCGCCAGGTCATGGGCCACTTCGTGACCGGCGTGAGCGTGGTCACCGCCCTCGACGGCGGTCGCCCGGCTGGCATCACGGTGAACGCCCTTTCAAGCGTTTCGCTGGATCCGCCGCTCGTCATGGTCGCTCTCGATCGGAGCCGGTTCATCACGCCCATCGTCCGGTCCACCGGTCGCTACGCGGTGAACATCCTCGGCGACGGTCAGCAGGCCCTCTCCGACTGTTTCGCCAACGCGCCGGTGTCGCCGGGTCGTGACGAGTTCTGCGGAGCAGCCTGGCAGCGCGGACCGACCGGCCTGCCGATCCTCGACGGCTCAATCGCCAGCATCGAGTGCACGATCGTTGAAACGTTTTCGGCGGGCGACCACGACCTGTTCATCGGCCGGGTCGACGCCCTGACAACCGGGCCGGCCGCGCCGGAACCATTGCTCTACTTCCGACGACACTACGTGAGCATCGAGCAGGCCGCAACCGCGCCCGTCGAGGGCAAGCCCGAGGGCTGACCGATGCCGACGGTACGCGCCAACGAGATCGACATCGGCTACGACGTGCACGGCGCCGGCCCGCCGGCCATCCTCCTCCACGGCGCCACCTCATCGGGCCGGGAGGATTTCGCGGCGCAGATCCCGCTGTTCTCGAAAGCCTTCCTGGTTCACGTTCCGGACGCGCGCGGCCACGCCACGACGAAGTGGGACGCGGCCGATGGGTTCGAGTTCGCATGGCTGGTCGATGACGTCATCGCGTTCGCCGATGCGCTGGGGCTGACGACCTTTCACCTCGTCGGCTTTTCGATGGGCGCCATGACGGCGCTCCAGGTCGCCGTTCGACATCCAGAGCGACTGCGCACCCTGGCCGTCATCGGGATCACGACACAGCGCGAGCCGCGCGCCTCGATCACACGGCGGCTCATGGACCCGGAGCGAGTCGATCGCGACGACCCGCGCTGGGCGGCGGAACTGTCCGCACGACATGATCCGGTGCAGGGACCCGGAGCCTGGCGGCGACTGCTTCCCGCGATCGCCGCCGACGTGGGCCGCCAGCCGTTGCTCACGCCGCGAGACCTGCGCCGAATCGCGCTCCCGACGATGGTCGTGTGCGGCGACCGCGACCAGTTCTGCCCGGTCGACCATGCCTGGGGGCTGCAGCGACAGCTGCCCGATGCGCGGCTCCTCGTGGTACCCGACAGCCGGCACGAGGTGATGGTCCACCGACCCGGCCTGTTCAACGAGGCGATGGCCGGCTTCTATCGCGCCACGGAGTCGACGGCGCGGAGCCGGTCCGGCCGTCACTCGGAGGGTCGAATCTCATCCGCGCGGGCTGCGGCCCCGGAGTCCGATTCCGGGGGGACCGATCTCTCACGGGCGCCCGACCCAGGCGCCATCGCCCAGGCCGAAACGGAGGTGTCCCAGTGACCACGCTGCTCGTTCTGTACCGCCGTCCAGAAGGTGGCGACGAAGCCCTGGCGACGCTGGAGCGGCGCTATCGCGACGAGCACCTGCCGCTCGTTGCCGGGACGCCGGGGCTGCGCGCCACCCGGGTCTGGCGGGTGGCGGAGGCCTTGGGCGCTGAGACCGACGTTGTCATCGCCGCGGCGATGGACTTCGACGATCGGGCGGCGCTGGACGGCGGCCTCAGCTCCGATGCGATGCGGGCCGCCGGACGAAACCTGCGCGAGATTGCCCCCGGTCTCGCCACGTTCCTGGTCGTGGAGGATGCGCCCGACCTCGCTGCGGCGGCTGCGCCACGCGACGGCTGATCGCCGGTTTCGCGCCAAACCTCCGTTTTGCGTCGTCCCTCGGGGACGGCTGAGTGATACTGTGCCGACGCATCCACGAGGAACCGCGTGACCGAGCCAGCTGAATCGACCACCGCGAGCACGATGTCCAACTCGACGTCCGGCTCGATGTCCAGCGGAACCGACGACGATCCGATGACGGTTCGGCTGACGTTCCCGGCCGTGGGCGACGTGGGGCAGGTTCCCGGGGTCGCGCTCGTCACGCTTGATCGACCGCGGGCGCTCAACGCCCTCGACTTCGCAACCATCGCCCGCCTGGCCGACATCCTCGAGGCGCTCGACGCGGACCCGGATTGCCGGGCAATTGTCATCACCGGGGCGGGTGATCGGGCGTTCGCCGCCGGCGCAGACATCCGCGAACTGGCCGTGCAGACGCCGACGTCGCTCAGCACGGACAACCACTTCCATCGGTGGGAGCGGATCGCGCGGATCCGGACGCCGCTCATCGCCGCCGTCCGCGGTGCCGCCCTCGGCGGTGGCTGCGAGCTGGCGATGGCCTGCGACATGATCGTCGCGGCCGACGACGCGACGTTCGGGCAACCGGAGATCCGGCTCGGGGTCATGCCCGGCGCCGGCGGGACGCAGCGGCTCACGCGGGCGATCGGAAAGGCCCGGGCCATGGAGCTGGTCCTGACCGGCCGACCGATGACGGCGCCCGAAGCCTTCGCCGCGGGACTCCTCACCCGGGTCGTTCCCGCCGCTCAGGTGATCGCCGGCGCCCTGGGGCTTGCCGGGGAGATTGCCGCCATGGCGCCGGTCGCAGTGCGTGCGGCCAAGGAGGCCGTGCTGCGCGCCGCCGAACTCCCGCTCAGCGCCGGACTCGAGTTCGAGCGCCGGAACTTCTTCCTGCTCTTTGACACCGAGGACATGCACGAGGGCACGGCCGCGTTCCTTGAGAAGCGGCAACCAGCCTGGAAGGGTCGCTGAACGACCGGGGGAGCCGGTTCAGTCGAGGAGGACGGGATGGAACGAGATCACGGCGGAGGCTCGGATTACGGACGCGATCTCGAGCGGGAGCTCGGCGACGAGCCGGCGCCGGCCTGGCGCGACGCACCCCCGGACATCCGGTCGCCCATCGATCCGAATGCGCCGGTGAGCGGCCACGTCGCCCCACCAGCAGCCTCGGCATCCGCCGCGGCGGCACCGGAGCATCACTGGGAGGTCGCCAACGGGATGATCTTCCCGGCATTCCGGCCGGTCGGAACCGGAGGCCTTCGGGTCGAGGACATCGATCAGGCCAGATTGGTGGCGGAGGCGGCCAAGAGCCACGCCCAGCCGATCGTGGACGAGGGACCGTGCGGGCTGGCGGTCGTCTACGCCCTGCACGCCGGTGCGTACGACGTGATCGTCAACGGCGACCATCTGTTGTCGTGGAACGTTGGCCCGGAACAGGTCCAGGATGCCGCGATGCGCAATCTCGAGGCGTGGGCCGCCGGGGCAGCGTGGATCGAGGAGACGTCGGGCGATCGACGCCTTCTCTCGAGCGACACGGGCGACGGTTGGGATGCCAGCCGGATCCTCGTCGCCGCGGCCCGCGACCACCTCGCCGATCACCTCGGACGGGACGGCCGCGTTCTCGTCGGACTGCCCGACCAGCACCTCCTCGTGGCCGGCACGTTGCGCCCGGACGACCCGGACTTCGCGAGTCTCTTCGCCGACTTCATCGTGGAGCAATCGGGCGGTGCCGACACGCCGATCGACCGGCGGGTCTTCGAACTCGTCGACGGCCGCCTCGTCGAGTTCGCCGGCTGACCCGCGGGTGACGGCCGCGGGCTCGTTTGCGGGGCTTCGCTACGACGTCGACGAGGCGATCGCGACGATCGTGCTGGATCGGCCCGCTGCCCTGAACGCGTTCACCGTGCCACTCAAGGAATCGCTGCTCGCAGCGTTCGACGCGGCGGAGGCGGATGCGCGCGTCCGGGCCGTCGTCCTGACCGGTGCCGGCCGCGCGTTCAGTGCCGGCCAGGACCTCAAGGAGCGCCTCGAGCCCGATGCGGCGCCGCTCGACGTGGAGCTCCGTGAACGCTACAACCCGATCGTTCGGGCGATGCGCCGGTCGACGAAACCGATCGTCGGGGCCATCAACGGCATCGCGGCCGGCGCGGGGGCATCGATCGCGTTCGCCTGCGACGTCCGGATCGCCGCCGAGAGCGCGTCCTTCCTGCTGGCGTTCGGGCGAGTGGGCCTGATCCCGGATTCGGGTGCCACGTGGATGCTGCCTCGCCTTGTCGGTGTGGCCAAGGCTGCCGAGCTGGCGCTGCTCGCCGAGCCGCTCTCGGCGCGCGATGCCGAGCGTTTCGGACTCGTCGCGCGGGTGGTCCCCGATGCCGATCTCGCGTCGGACGCGCGGGCGGTGGCCCTGAACCTGGCCCGTCTCGCTCCCCGTGCCCTCGCCCTGACCAAGCGCGCCCTCGACGCGGGATCCACGTTGTCCCTCGATGACGCACTCGAGCTGGAGGCCGACCTTCAGGGCCAGGCCGGCCGGACGGCCGATCACGCCGAGGGAATCCGCGCGTTTCTTGAGAAGCGGGCGCCGCTGTTCCGAGGGGAGTGATCTAGGGGATCACGGCCTGGACGGCGTCCGTCTGGGCCACGAGGAATTTCCCGAACGGCGTATCGCGGAACGTCTGGACACGGAACCAGTAGGTGCCCGACGACATGCCGCCCACCTCCGCCGTTCCGGCCCCGAACGTCGTCCCGACCCAGGCCGCCGGAGACCCACCGAGGTAGCTGGGCTCGGGATTGTCGGCGGAGTACACGAGCTTGTCGAAGGAGTAGCAGGCCGATGTGCCGGCGTACCCGGGCCAGCTGAACGATCCGCCACCCGGGCTCGGCGTGATCCCGAGCGACCCCAGCAGCTTCACGGCCTTGGTGGTGACAGACATGACGTCGCTCGCCCCGATGACCCGGTTTTCTGCATCGAACGCCATCGCCCGGTAGAAGACGGTCAGGCCGCCGTCGAGGGACGCGTCGAAGGACTGCTTCTTGGTCCAGTCGTTCGTGTACGTATTTCCGAAGTCGACCGCGCCCTCCTGGGGCGGATAGGCCAGCGGAATGGTCGCCGACGTGTTGCGCAACGCCGTGTAGTGATTGAAGGCCTCGCCCGTGTACTTCGACCAGTCGAGCACCACGCCTCCGTCGCAGCTCGTCAGGCTCAGGGTCATGGCGGCGACGGCCGGCGTCGGGGCGGGTGTGGGCTTCGGCGTGGGCTTCGGCGTGGGCTTCGGCGTGGGCTTCGGCGTGGCCGTGGGTGTCGGGGCCGGCGTCGGCACGGGGGTCGGCTCGGGCGTTACGACGGGCGCCTGGGTCGGACCTGCCGGCTTGGCCGTGGCCTGCGGGCGCGGCGTCGGGGCGCGAGTTTCGAGGTCCAGATCGATCGCCGTCATCACGCCGAGTTCATGTCCGAGCGCGCGATCGAGCTTCGCGTTGCGGATGAGCCATGGATCGTGGAGGTCGGCGGGATCGATGTTGCCGATGGCGAGGTCCGGGCTGCTCGACCCAAGCCGCACAGCGACCGAGCGACCCTCGACGATGGTGGCCTCGATTCCCGGCCCGTCGACCGCCACGTCGTGCTCGAGGCTTCGCTCGACGACCTGCTCACCACCGGCGACCGGTGAACGCTCGAGATCGAAGGCGGTCCCCAGTGCGCGCCAGGTGAGTGTTGCCGTGGTGACTTCGTAGGTGCCACCGCTCGCCAGCACCACCCGGTGGTAGGCCCGGCCGGCGAGTTGATCGAGCACGATCCGTTCTCGTCCCAGCGTGGTGATCCGGATCTCGGCGCCGCCCGCAAGGCGAGCCTGGCTCGCCCCGAACTCGAGCGTGGCACGACCGTCGGCGGCGACATTGATCGCATCACCGGCACGCAGTTCCGTGCCGGCCGTCAGCGGCGACGTTGCGGCATCACGGGTCAGAGTGGCGCCGACCACGTCGGATGCGCGCGTCTCCGGGAGCCCCGGGAGGAAGAGCCCGGCCTGCAGGCCGACGATGCCGACGACGAATGCCGCCGCGACGGCGATGGCCGTCCAGCGAGGTGCCGGCAGCACGGTCGGCGTCCGCCGAACGACCCTCGGGTCGCGGACGCGGGAGGGGGTGTCGGCCCACAGGGCCATCGGCTGGGATCGACGGGACGTCGCGCCGGGAACCTCGTTCGTGTCGAAATCCCGGCCGGTCGCGGTCGTCGTCGGCAATTCGGCCAGCAACCGCGCTCGCAGGTCGGCGGCAAACGTGGCCGCCGGCCGCTCGATCTTGCCGGTGGCCCGCCGGGCACGAACGCGCGAGCCGCCGGCGGCAAGCTCCAGCTCGAGCGCCTCGAGGTCCGGGTCGATGGCGAGCATCCGATCGAAGGCCACGATCGGGTCGTCGCTCGGATGGCTGGCGAGGTCGCGTCGGTCGCGGCGCGACATTCGATCGTCAGGCCGCATCGGTCGTCTCCTGGAGGACGGCGGCTCGAAGGGCGCGAAGCGCTCGATGGAGCTTGACGGCAAGTGTCGGCCGGGAGCAGCCGAGTGCGCCGCAGAGTTCGTCGAGTTCGAGCCCATCAAAGTACTTGAGAACGATCACGCGGCGGT
Organism: Chloroflexota bacterium; assembly: GCA_031395155.1. Taxonomy (GTDB): domain Bacteria; phylum Chloroflexota; class Limnocylindria; order Limnocylindrales; family CSP1-4; genus CAKKPP01. The sequence continues at coordinate 8,884 of JANNUK010000208.1, forward strand.
GCGTTTCGGGGAGTTGCAGCAAGGCGCGTCGGAGGACGTCGCGGTCGAGGGCCGCGGCGAACGCCGCCGTCGCCGCATCATCACCCGGTTCCGGTACGCCGGCCGTGTCCGCGTCCTCGCCCCACCCGTCGGACGCACGGACGCCGAGCGGGATCGTGCGCCGGCCGCGCCGGACGTGATCGACGATGGCGTTGGAGGCGACCCGGTAGAGCCAGCCCCCAAAGGCGTCGTTACGAAATCCGTCGTGACGGACGGCGGTGAGAGCGCGTTCGAACGTCATCGCGGTGAGATCCTCGGCGACGGTCCGGTCGCCGACGCGCCGCACGATGAAGCCGTAGAGCCGTGGGAGATAGAAGTCGTAGAGCTCGCCAAACGCGGACGCGTCGATCCGGGAGCGAGCCACGAGGGCCTGCTCCCGGATCGCGTCCATACGCGTGCTGGTCGAGTCACGGGACATCGGACGTCAGACGGTAGGAACGGATGGGTGGGGTAACCATCGACCAGCAGTACTCCCACCGGCCGGACCACCTGGGCCATCCATCCGTTCCCGACGTCCGTCGCCCTGCTCCTCGATTACTGGACGGTCAGCGTGGCGACCGGGGTGATCCCGAGCGTCACCTTCTGGCCACCCCAGTCGCCGATCGAAAGGACCCGGTAGAACCACGTCTGTCCGACCTGCACGTTGGCGTCCACGAAGCGGGTCGTCGTGTGGTCACCGATGGCGGCGATGACCTCGGTCCCGTCGTTGGCCGGGTAGGTGGGATTCGCGTTGGTCATCGACCGGACGACCTTGTAGTACATGAACCCATCGGCACCGTAGGCCTCCCATTCGAGGACGATGCCCTCCCCGGTCTGGGTGACCGAGAACCCGAGGACGTAAGGCTCCGGGGCCGGCTTCGGCTCCAAGGTCGGCGTCTCGATGGCCTGCGCCGCACTCGCGGCAACGACCACGTAGCCGGCCTCGGAGGAGCGGACGCAGAACACCCGGTACCAGAGCTTCTGGCCGGCCGGCGCGTCGCCGTCGTAGAGCTTGGTATCGCCGTCCCGTCCGACCACGCCCACGACCTTGTCGTTGTCGCCGGCCGGCCAGGTGACGGTGGAGTCCGTCGAGCGGACGACCTTGTAGTAGTCGAACGCGCCCGTGCAGGTGGTCCAGCGGACCTTGGGATGGCCCTCGACGATCCCCAGCTCGAGGCCGAGGGTTCCCGCGTCGGGGGTATCGGTCGGGGCCGGCTTGGTCACGATGCCGCGAAGGGGCGAGACGCACGTCGGGACGAGCTTGCCCTCGTGTTCGACGACCGCGACGACCTTGTAGTAGACCTTTGTGCCGGCCGGCGCCTTGGCGTCGTAGAGCACGGTCTTGCCCATGTCCTCGACGGCCCCGACGAGCGAATCGCCGCTGCCCAACGGCCAGGTGGCACCCTCGTTCGTGGAGCGGATGACCTTGTAATAGCGGAACCCGACCGGGTCGCACGCGCCCCAGTCGATCACCACCTTGGAGCCGTCAAGACTGACGGACAGT
>JANNUK010000327.1:0-7703 GCA_031395155.1 Chloroflexota bacterium
TCCTCGGCCGACAGGCCGAGGGCCTCCGTCTGGACTTCGACATAGGGTGGCGCGAACTCGGGCAGCGCATCGACCGGAATCGAGCCGAGCTGCACGACCCCGAAGATCATCATCGTGGTTGCGAGGCCGAGAACGAGCATCCGGAACCGAAGGCCGGTACCGACGATGGAACGCATCACTGCTGAGACCCCTCCCCGTGTTCCGAGTGCGTCCGCGGAGTTTCGCGGCAGCCCCGGCACGGCGCCGCCACACGAGCGTCACCGCTCCGTCACACGTATCTAGGCGAACCCCGCGCCCTTCCCCTTGGAGACGCGGCTGACCGTCGGGCGAGGCTCAGGCCCCGATGGGTCCTGGGCGTCGAGCCAGTCCCGGACGGCGCGCGTGGCCGAGCGCGAGGACGACGTCACGAGCAGGACGCGGTCGTTTCCGGACGGGTCCATCTCGAGGACCTCGACCACCATTGGCCGGTCGCCGGTCGGTTCCGTGAGCGCGCGCACCACCAGGACCCCGAGACCGCGATCCGTTCGAGCGCCCATCGGACGCATTCTGGGCATCGCCCGTCACCTCGCCGTCAACGGCGCGTCATCGGCTTCAGCCAACCCGGGACGCGGGCCGGAAGCGTGAAGCGAGATCCTCCATGAGGCTGGATGGCTCGATGCCGAGCTCGTCCTCCATCAGGGACCGGTAGGAACGATACGCCCTGGCTGCCTCGGCCAGGTTTCCCTCGGCCAGGTGGATCCGCACGAGAAGGCGGTGCGAGCTCTCCCGCAGCGGCTCCGTCGTGATCGCCGCGAGCGTCGCCTGGAGCGCGCCCGGGATGTCGCCGGAATCCAGGAGTGCAGCTGCCGCATGCTCCAGGGCGTGGAGCCGCAGCGCGCGGTATCGCTCGCGCTCGACGACCAGCCACTCCTCGTCCCAGCTCGGCAGGACCCCGCCACCTTCGATGAGGTCGGGCAGTCTTGCCAACGTGGACGGGGACGGTCCGTCGAGGATCTGACGGGTGAGGTCCGTGAGATCGATCAGGTCGATCGCGACGTTGTTCGTCAGGAAGATTCGATCGTCGAACGGCGGCACGATGGGCGCGACGCGCCGGAGACGCCACAAGGTGGAGCGCAGGTCGCCGTTGGCCCGTTCCTCGGAGACATCCGGCCACAGCGTGCCGGCCAGTGTCGAGCGGCTGACGGGACCGCGCGCGACCGCGAGGAACGAGACGATCCGCTCCGCGCTGTGCGGCAGCCGGACGGGTGTGGCCCCGGCAATCAGCTGGAACTCCGTCGTCAGCCGAAGCCGGAACGGGGCGGGGTCACCCAGTTGGACGCCCGGGTAGGCGATCGTCTCAGCCGTCATCACCATGATCGCCGCCTCCCTTGTCCGGCGCCGGGCGCCCCTGCACGGCAGGCACGATCCCGGAGCGGTCGCCGCGATCTCCCTCCGGTCGTCGCGGTCGTCGCCATCTTGAACACGCGCACGACGGGCACGTCGAAGCGTGATCTCAGACGCTAGCCGGGCCGATGGGTGGATGTCAAGGGGTTTGGAGGGGTGTTGTGCGGAAATGGATCGTGGACGCACCACGTGCGATGGCGGGACGCGCGTACGAGCGCCGGATCGCTGAACCGCCGGGCGCATGCCGCCCGAACTCAGCTCGTGGGACTGATCACCGGATCAACGTGGGCGGAAGCCGGACGGTCTGGCTCATCCTCGACGTGGCTGAACCCGAGCCGTTCGGCCAGACGGCCCAGGGGACCGGGTGCCCACCAGTTCCAGTCGCCCAGCAGACGCATCGTCGCCGGCACGAGGAGGACCCGGATGATCGTGGCGTCGACGGCGACCGCGATGGCCATGCCCACGCCGATGCTCTTGATCGTGATGATCTCGGCAAGGGCGAAGGCCGAGAAGACCGCCACCATGATGAGGGCGGCACCGGTGATCACCCCCGCCGTGCGCGCCAGGCCCTCCGCCACCGACGTGCGGTTGTCGCCGGTGCGCCGGTAGGCCTCCTGGATTCGGGAGAGCAGCAGGACCTCGTAGTCCATCGAGAGCCCGAAGATGACTGCGAACATGATGATCGGGTTGCCCGCGATGGTGAAGCCGACGGGCTCAAAGTCAAGAAGCTCCGACAGGTTGCCTTCCTGGAAGATCCAGACGAGTGCGCCGAAGCTGGCGCTGATCGAGAGCAGGGTCATGAGGACGGCCTTGATCGGAATGGCCAGCGAGCCGAACAGGAGGAACAGGATCGCCGCGCTCGCGACCAGGGTCACCCCGATCGCCCACGGCATGCTCCGGTTCTGGCTCTCGAGGAAGTCGTGGCCCTGGGCCGCCACCCCACCGACCTGGATTCGTTCGATCCCCGCGGGAACGGCCATCTTGCGGATGGCCGGGACGAGAGCCGCGCCCTCGGGCTGGGCCGGCTCGATCGGGCTCACGGCATCGAGGCGGATCGTTCCGTTTCGTACGTAGGCGGCAAGGAGGGCGTCCAGACCCGGTGGGCGTTGCCCGGCCGGGAGTGCGTAGAGCGCGGCCACCTCCCCTGCCGGCAGCAGCGAGCCCGACTGCGGGTCGCGGAAGGCGAAGGGTCCCTCAACGCGGTCGATCCCGGCGAGCGCCTCGATACTGGCGCCGAAGTCCAGCACGGCCTCGATCGTTGCCGCGTCGGTTGCGGCGCCGGGCACGTCCACGAGGATCACGATCGGCGTGGTCTCGCCGCGGTTGAATTCGGTTTGGAGGGTGACGTAGGCGTCGCGGCTCTCCAGACCGGCGGGGAAGACGCTGGCGTCCGGGACGCCCTGTTGCAGCCGCAGGAAGGGCGATCCGGCAATGACCAGGACGGCGAGGACGGGCACGAGGACGGCGATCGGGCGGGCCATGACGGCATGGGCGACGCGCTCCCATCGCGAATGACGCAGGCCGTCGCGGTCCCGCGGCCGTCCCATCCGGGCGAGCAATCCCGACACGCTCAGGGAATTGACCCGCGGGCCCAACATCGCGAGGATCGCCGGCAGGAACGTCAGGGCGTAGAAGACGGAGCAGAGGACCACGATCGATCCGCCGATGCCGATCGAGCTGAGCGCCGGAGCCGTGAAGAAGAGGAGGCCCGACAGACCGATCGCCACAGCGATGCCTGAGAAGGCGACCGCCTTGCCGGCCGTCCCGACGGCGCGCTCCACGGCGAGTTCGACCGTCCGCCCGTTCCTGAGTTCCTCACGGAATCGACTCACGATGAACAGGGAATAGTCGATCGCGAGCGCCAGGCCCAGCATCGTCGCGATGTTCAGGACGTAGATGCTCATCTCGATCTGCTGGGCAACCACCCAGACGAGCGCGAGTGCCGATGGGATTGACAGGCCGGCCACCAGCAGCGGCATACCGGCGGCAATGAGCGACGCGAAGACGGCGATGAGGATCACGGCCGCGATCGGCAGCGACACGATCTCTGCGCGCTGCAGGTCTTCCTCGGATTGCGCGGCGGCATCCTTTGTCAATGGGCCGAAACCAGTGAACTCCACGTCCATCCCGGCCGGGGGCGCGAGCAGCGCCTTGAGGGAGTCGGCTTCGTCGACTGATTCCTCATCGGTGAGGTCGAGCAGGACGAGAGCATAGGCGAGAGCGCCGTCGCGGCTGATGAACCGGGGATCGCCGGTCTCCGCATACCCGACGAGCCCCGTGACGCGCGCGTCTGCCACGAGCGGAGCGAGGGAGGTTGCCACCGCGTCCTGGAATCCCGACGAGGTTGCGTCGGCTTCCGACGTCGAACGGAAGACAGCAATGAGGTTGCTCTTGCCTCCGCCGAACTCGTCCGCGATCCGGCGCGAGACGTCGGCCGACTCGGACCCATCGTCGAGCCAGCCGCCCGACGACAGGGCCCCGGCGGTCTGCGACGAGATGGCGCCGCCGGCCACGGCCAGCAAGACGGTCAGGACCACGACCATGCGGCGGAACCGGTAGACGAGAGCCCCCCAGCGGGTGAACATGCGGCAGTGTTCCTCGGGTAGAGATGCGGCCTGCCGACCGCGTCGACGACCTGACGTGTCAACGATACCCGTCGACCGCGTACCATCGCCGGCGATGGCCCACGTCCAGACCGTCCTCGGTCCCATCGCGCCGGAACGACTCGGCGTCACCCTGCCCCACGAGCACACGCAGATCGCGCTCTGGCACATCCCGAGCCGCTGGGATTACTGGCAGCTCACCCGCGATCGTGAACTCGTGCTCGAGGAGCTCGCCCGCTTCAAGGGCGCCGGCGGCTCGTCTCTCGTGGACCTGACGCTCCCCGGCGTCGGGCGCGACCCGGCCTGGCTCGTCGACGTTTCCGGTGCGTCGGGCCTCAACATCGTCATGGGCTGCGGGTGGTACCGCGGTGCCCACTACCCGGCGGAGGTGCTGATCGATCGACGGAGCGTCGATGACCTGGCCGATGAACTCGTCGCGGAGGCGACCGACGGTGTCACGCGGGCCGATGGCGGCGAGCCCGTCCGCCCGGGGATCATCGGCGAGATCGGGACCGACAAACCGTGGCTATCGGCGCAGGAGGAGCGGGTCCACCGTGCGGCGGCGCGGGCGTCTCGCCGGACCGGCCTCGCGATCACGACCCACGGGGTGATGTCCGACGTGGGGCTTGCCCAGCTGACCGTCTTCGACGAGGAGGGAGCCGACCTCTCGCGGGTCGTCATCGGGCACGCCGACTCCTATCCGTCGCTCGACCACTACCTCGAGATCGTCCGTCGCGGTGCGAACGTGGAGTTCGATTTCCTCGGGATGTCGTTCTCGCCCCAGGAGCGACTCGGTGAGGAACGTATCGTCGACCTGATCCGCGAGCTTCTGTCGCGAGGGCACGCCGATCGGATCCTCTTGAGCCAGGACGTCTGTCACGACGCGCAGCTCGTCCGCTACGGCGGCAACGGTTACACCTACCTTGCGTCGTCGTTCCTGCCGCGGCTTCGCGGGGCCGGCGTCTCCGGCGCGGAGATCGAGACCATGACCGTAGCCAATCCGCGCCTGATCCTGACGATCGGTTAGCCGTCGCAGCCCGCGGCCCCTACACCGTGAGAAGTTCCGCCTCCACGCTGAGTTCGACGTTCCCGGCGATGGCCCGCGAGATCGGGCAGCCATCCTTGGCCTTCTCGGCGACCGCCGTGAAGGTCGCGGCATCGATGCCGGGGACAACGCCCTTGACGCTGATGGCGCTCGAGATGACGGTCCAGCCGGCGTCGCGCTTGTCGGCCGTCACCTTGACGGTGACGTCGACTCGGGTCGCGACCGTCCCGTTCTTGGCCAGTTCGTTCGAGAACGCCATCGAGTAGCAGCTCGCGTGGGCTGCCGCGAGGAGTTCTTCCGGGCTGGTTCGCCCCTCGTGGGCTGCCGTTCGCGAATTCCACGTGATGGGCATGCGCGAGAATGCGCCGCTCGAGATGTAGGTCAGCATTCCGGCGCCGTCGGTCAGGTTGCCGCTCCAGGTCGCACTGGCGTGTCGGGTCTCGGCCATGATGTCCCTCAGGCTGTGGTTTCGTCGGTGACTGTCGTGGAATCGTGCCACAGGGTCGGGCGAGACGCTGTTGGCGCCGATGTGTCGCCGGCCAAGACGGTCAGGCTGGGCGACCTCGAACGGCACGCATGACGTCCCGGTGCCGCGCCGTGCGCGGCCACGACACGCGAACCATGTCGCCGAACCGCCGGTGAGCATCCACCCCGCCGGCGAAGGCGGCGATGAATCCTTCTTCGGCCAGCGGGTCGAAACCGGCCTCCCACCAGATGTCGACGATTCGCAGCGCGCCCGTCCTCCGTTCGATCCGCGGTTCGATCCGCCCGACGATGCGGTCGCCGTAGAGGATCGGGAGAACGTAGTAGCCCCAGCGGCGCTTCGCGGCCGGGACGTAGACCTCCCAGACGTAGTCGAAGTCGAACAGGCGGCGCAGCAGGTCGCGGTCCCAGCACAACGGATCCAGCGCGGCAAGGAAGGCGACTCCCGCTGCGACGCCACCCGGCGGCTGGCTGGCAGCGACCTCGCCCTCCGCCTGCTCGAGGATCGTGAGCTCGTCGGCGACGATGAACCGCTCACCCTTCAGGCCCTCGACGGTGACCGCTACGAGGCGCCCTGACGCGATCAGCTCCGCGCGCAGGTTGGCCCGCTCGCGCACGTCGCGACCCGTGCCATACCAGAGGGCGCTGTCGCCGCCGGTACCCAGCAACCCGCCACCTCGATACCGGGACAGCAGCCGATGGAGGCGCTGCTCTCGTTCGCTCACCCGCGTCGCGAGCAGCTCCGTCGGGAAGAGCCGCTCCACGAGGTCGTACACCCTCAGATTTCGTTCCCGCCGGGAGATGCCCAGGATCCCGGACTGTGCGAGGGCCTCCAGGATGGCGCGGACCTGGTTCGTCGGCCGCCAGTACCACTCGATCGGCGCGCGCGGCCCGACGTCGCGAGGAAGCAATGGCCCTCCGTCTCGGATCCGCGCCAGCAACTCCTCGACGAGCGGGGCGTGTTCGTCGAAGGCGCCGCCCTCGTGGTCCTCGCGGTTCCGGTCCCACGTCAGCCGGTACCAGGGCAGCTCCGCGGTGGGGACGATCGAGAGCATCTTGTTGTAGGTCTCGTAGAGAACCCTCTCCTGGTACAGCCATCGGTCGGTCCAGTCCCGTCGATAGCCGTCGATCCGCGACAGGAGCACGAGGTCGTGATTCCGCCCGGCGACCTCGAGCGGGTCGAACTGGAGCGATCCGACGCGATCCACGACGCGCAGCACGCTTTCGGGCTCCGCTGGGAGTGACCGCGGCGGCGCAAGGAGATGCCGGAGGACGAGGAATCGCCTGGCAACGTCGCGACCGACGGGGCGGGGGACGGTCACGACCGGTCGCCGCGAGAGACGTCCGGCGATTCGTCCGCCAGCGCGGCCTCAAGCCGGTCGATGAACGGGATCTGGGTGCTCTTGACCCGCCGGCGTGCCTCAGCTGGATCGAACCACGCCACACGATCGATCTCGGGGAACGACTGGGTGCGACCCGATCCGGGCGGCCATTCGATCTCGAACGGCAGGCTCGCGGCGGTCGCCGGGTCCATGTCACCCTCGACTGCCCACGCGAACACCGTCTTGCCGCCCTTCTGGACGATGGATCCGAGATCGACCAACGGCGTGTCGGCCGGGACGTCGTGGCCGGTCTCTTCCCGGAACTCGCGCCGCGCCACGTCCTCGAGGGATTCGATGTCGTCGTCGAGCTCGCCCTTCGGGATCGTCCAGTGGCCCTGATCGCGTCGTGCGAAGAACGGCCCACCCGGGTGCGCCATGAGGATCTCGATCGCGATCCCTCCCTCGGCCCCTCCCGCGGTCCGCCGAAACAGGAGGATCCCCGCGCTTTTTCGTGTCGCCATATCGCCGACAGTACCCGCCCCCGCTCTGGGCCGCACGCGCGCCGCGGCCCGCTGCTATCCTGCGGCCTCACCGAAGTATCAGGTCATGCCAAACCATTCGATGACACCGAACGACTCCGCGCGACCACAGGTTGACCCCGGCACCATCCCGACTGTCACGGCTGCCTACGAGCGCTTCATGCGCCGGCTCCAGGTGCGAGGAGCTAGGGGAGGCGCTCCGAGCGTCGGCCGTGGGCCGTCTTGACCGTGGCCACCATGTCGATCCCGGCAAGGAATTGCCAGAGAGCGTCGTATGCGTCTTCGGTCAGGGCCTGGACGTCGTCGAGCGTGGCGACGCCCTGCGGCT
>JANNUK010000330.1:0-2147 GCA_031395155.1 Chloroflexota bacterium
GCGGGCTAGCTCAACGACACCCCCGCCGCCACACGCGCGTGGCGTGTGGCGGCGGCCTGGCGTACGGGCCCGAAGGCCCGACCCTGGGTCAGGTCGTCTTGTCTTTGTCGCCGTTGGTGTGGTTGAGCCAGGATGCCACCGGGCGCAACGCAGGGATCGCCTGAAGCAGCCCGGTCGAGTTCGAGCGTGGCGCGATCGCCTCGATCGGCGTGGCCGACACCTCGATCGATCGCGGTTCAACCGCGTCCTCGCCCGCGACGGTCGCGACCGCGGTCTCCTCGCCCGCTCCGATCTCGCTCGCGGCGGACGAATCGCCACTCGATTCGATCGGGCGTTCGAACGACCACGGGTCCTGCAGCGCAGGCGCGCCGGAGAGATTCATGACGCCGACCAGCGGCTGGTCGTCGGCGTCGGAGGCATCGATTCCGGGCTCATCGTCCAACGACGCGTCCGCGGCCGTCGGCGAATCCGATACGTTTTGCTCCTCGCTTGACGGCGGTGACGCCACCATCGATCCCGCGGCGGCGGCCCGTGCGCGCGCCGCCGCCGTGACGTCGTCGAGCTCGGGCAGCTGCGGAGCGTCCTGGGCCACCCGCGCGATGACGCTCACGTCCGTCTCCCCGCGAAGTCGGGTGAAGAACGTGGCGAGATCCGCCCGATGGTCGGCGACCGCGGCCTCGATGGCCCCGATCTCCCACTCGGTCTGCGTGTCGAACCGGTCGAGCAACGCCTTGAGTTCGCGGCGACGCGCCTGATTGCGGCGCTCGCGTTCGGTGTGGATCCGCTCGATCTCGCCTTCGGCCCAGTCGTGGATGGCGGCGATATCGCGGTCGGCCTGATCACGTGCGGCTTCCGCCTCGGAAACGCCGCGCTCGCTGATCTGTTGGACCTGCGCAGTGCGGAGCCGGGCGACGACCTCGACCGCCCGCTCATGCCGAACGTCGGCCGCATCGTGCATCGCGCGGGCGAGATCGACCAGGAGCGCGGCCTGGTAATTGGGCTGAGCCGGATCCTCGACGCTCATGACCTCGGCGCCATCCTCGCCTTCGTCGCCATCAGCGTCGGCGTCCACGTCGGCGTCCACGTCGGCGGCCGCGGCGGCGAGGGGTCGCTCCGCATCGTCGGGTCGCTCCGCCTCGGCGATCGCTGTCGGCGCCTCGTCCATGGTGCCGTCCGATCCGGTCTGTGCGTCGAACTCGGCCATTGATCCGCTCCTCTTCCCGGTGCTGTTGAGGGCCACCGATGGTACGCCTTCGGCCGGGCCCAGCACAATGGGGTTTCGATTCGATCAGCTGGCCGCCGGTACGACTCCTGGGTCGCCCTGGTCGCGGTCGTGACCCCGCGCTCGGACAACGGCCTCGAGCGAATCTCGCCTTGCCGCGACGTCGTCCTCGTCCCCTGGCATCACGGGCTAGTAACGGCGGCGAGGTGTCGTGTCGTCCTTCTTGGGCTTGGGCTCGTGCCCGGGCCGCGGCGGCCGCGGGGCGGTTCCAGGCGCCATGTCGGGCGGGCGAACCCATGGACCGCGGTCCTTGGCGGCCTTCACCTGTGCCGCGAACTCCTTGGCGACCGGTGCGGGAATACTCCCCTGCCAGGCTCGCTCGATCTCCTGGATGCGTTCGGTCTCGGCAGCGCGCTTCTCTCGCTCGGCCTTGGAATGCTTCGTCATGGTTCCTCGATCGGTGTCATCCCGGTGCTTCCGGGCAGTCCCGGGAAGGGTACGCGCGATGGCGCAACGCTGCGCCGGCCCTGGGCGGACGGTGCTTTTGGGGCCGAAGTTGCGTCGCGCAGGAGGCCGGGCCAGAAGGCGCCGAGGTCGTCGTTGCCGTCTGCGTAATGACGATCGGCCAGACCAGGGCGAGGACTCGGGCTCGCGTCAGGGGCGAGCGGGCGTACGTCACGGCCTCAGCGTGCGGGCTGCCGCGGCCCCCCGCGCCGGCGGGTCACGGGTTTGCGCTCGGGCGGCTACGATCGCGCCGTGGATCAACCGGATCTCGACCTGCGTAACCTCACCTACCGACGGTTCGTCGATCTGGGTCGGGCGCCAACCGCCACCGAAATCGCCACGGAGCGCCAGCAGTCCGTCGACGCGGTGCGCGCAGGTTGGCGGCGACTGCACGAGGCCCACGCCGTCGTCCTCGATCGCG
>JANNUK010000341.1:0-4357 GCA_031395155.1 Chloroflexota bacterium
GAACGTGGTCGAGGCCCACGACTTCGACGGTTCGCTTCCGCGATCCCCGTCGTCGCGGGCCGGACGCCTCAGCGCGAGCCGTCATGTCGATCCGCTGCTCTTTCGCGACGATCGTGGCGATCGTTCCGTCTGGCCGGAACGATCCGGCCAGTCGTATTCGGACCACGGGTCGTAGTACGGCGTGAACAGCCTTAAGTAGTGGGCTGGGGACTTACTTGTCCTGGCCAAACCCGTACCTCACTTCCGTCCACAAGCTGCCGTCGTCTGGACGGAGTCTTGTTGCCCATGACGCCCGCGTGTGCCTGCCCTCTGAGCCCGTCGCCCTCCTCCGGGTCCCAAACGATGCCGAGCTGGCAGTCCCGCACGGTCCTTGCCTCAACTGACAGTAGACCGTATCCGGGGTGCCCATCAAGAACGTCGTTGTCTGTCAGCTGGAGTTCGCCAAGCCGTTCCTCAACGTAGACGGATACCGATCCTTCCAGATCCTCGAAAGCCTGGCGGGACAGCTTCGAACCGCCAGCTTTGTCGTCGACTATCCACTTTGGAATTCGGCGGAGCAATTGCCAGTTGTCCGCGATCGCCGGGTCGTCAGATGGCGGCGGATCGATCTCGGGCAGGGCCCTACCCCTCGCGAATCGCCGTGAAGGCCTCAACAAGCTCCGGGGGCTGGACATCTAGGATGCTCCGCTCCCACTCCTCGCCAGTGCCCGGGTCGCAGAAGAAGACCATGACGCCGTCGGTCGATAGCTCGATGGCCAACTCGCGCGAGGCGCGGTGCCACTCTAGGGCGAGACCGCCTGTGGACTTCGGAACCACGACCGGCAGTTCGGACTTCTTGAAGATCATCTGGGCGAGCATCTGCTCGACTGTGTCGCCGATCCTGGGATCGAGAGGTTGCCCGTTGTACGAGTCCCAACCGGGCTCCAGGTCATAGAGGGGCTGAAGGCTGCGCTTGGCGGCTTCACGAGCCTCGGCCAGCGACGTTTGTTCCATCAGCAGGCCCAGTACAGGCCTCGTGGTAGCTGCTCCGGACGGCCCGAATGGGAAACGCCGGACGAGCCCCTCCGAGGGGGTGGTAGGGGAAGGACGCTCTGCGATCATTCTTTCAGCCCCCACTCGCGGTGCATCTTGTCCGTCGTGACGGCGACGAACATTCGCACTGCGTTCTCGTGTGCAAGATCAAGAAAGGACAGTACACCTTCGACGCCTTCCCCCATTGGTCGCCCACGGGCTGTCACCGTCAACACCGTCACAGGCTTCCTATCTGTTTGACGAATGGCGGGCTCGGCCGTCATGTGCAGCCCGGCCGATCGGTTCGCCGTCCGCGGCGATGATCCATTGAACCCCTGTCCGGATGCTCTCGGGCTCACCCAATGGTCCTATCGGCGACCTCTGGGCGAAGAAGCGAAGGACATCGCGGAGGTGCGCTGGGGCCGAGCCTTCGAACGGTATGTGATTGATGTAGGTGAGTTCGCACTGGATTGGCTTGAACACGCCGAGCCTGCTTTTCCGTACGTGCTCGATGATTCCGGATAGATCAGCCTCGAACAGGCCACGGACATTGGGATAGTGCGGGTATTCAGGTCCCGATGCTTGTTGTCGCCAATTCCGAGCAAACCAGTTGTTCTGCACCTGAACTAGTTGGCTTTCGTCCGAGTTCAGAAACCACAGCCGTGGGACGAGAGGCGTCTCCAAAAGCTGAAACTTGAAGACGGGGCCGGGCGTGGGGAGGCCAAACTGCTCGATCGCCATCTCCACGCGGGGCTGTTCCTGGACCTTGGGAAACGCGCGGCTGAACCGCTCCTGCCAAAGGCGTGCAAGTTCGACAGTCCCGAGCCCTGCGAGCTGCTGGAACCCTATCGCAAGGGCTACTTCCACGGCGGGCGAGTTGGTGAACTCGACGAGGCGGGACGCCTCGCGCTGCTTGTCCCGCTGCGTCATGCGGTCAGCTGCACCAGCGTTGAGCCATCACACGAGCAATAGTAGTTCGCATCGGAGGTGACGTATATGGGCGGAGTTACGCCCATATACGCTGGGTCACCCGGTCGGTTTCTTCTTGCGCGGAGCGCGCTCCAGCCGGCCGGCGCGGTCGGGCCACTCGTACCCCTGCCAGGGGTCGTAGTCCGGGTCGAGCGGCTCCTGGGGTGGGCGGTCCGCCTCCCCGACGCTGGTGAGGTTGACCCGAACTCGATACCAGAGGGATGAGCGTCCGCGCATGGCATCGACAAGGATTTCGGCCGGCTCAAGCGCCGTGGCGGCCTTCGGCCAGCGTGACTTCCAGCGCTCGAGGCCCGCCAGGGCGTCGGCTTTTGCCTTTGCCCTCGCGATCTCGATGACCGGGATCGAGCTCTGGCGGCGTCCGGTCGGCGTCGGACGGGTTGCCCCACGTCCGCCGGCATCGCGCGCGGCCGCGTCGGCCTGAGCGAACCGTCGTTCCATCGCCGCGCGCGACTTCTCGCGCGTTGCCTCCGCTTCGGGCGTGTCGTAGTCCTTCGCCGCGCGCCGCTGGCGCGACGGCTGGACGCGCGGCGGCTCGCCCTCCTGCTTGCGATAATTCGGCGGCCACGGCGCATCGCCATCTCCAGCGGCCTCATGCCGCGCAGAGAGTTCCAGCAGCGCATCCAGGGACCCGCCCGCGTCGTCGATGCCGGCTCCCGGATCGCCGATCTTCGCGTACCGCGCCGGCACGGTCACGAGGGTGAAGTCCTCGGCCTCGGCCTCGGCGACCTCGTCCCAGGTCAGGGGCGCCGATACGCGCGCATCGGGCAAGGGTCGCACGGAGTAGGCGGACGCGACGGTTCGGTCCTTCGCATTCTGGTTGTAATCGAGGAAGACGCCGTGGCGCTCTTCCTTCCACCACTTCGAGGTAGCGAGCGTCGGCGCCCTGGCTTCGACATCGCGGGCCAGGGCCAGGGCAGCGCGACGGACCTCCGGGTAGGTCCAGCGACGCTCGATGCGCACGTTGACGTGGATCCCCCGCGAGCCCGACGTCTTGGGCCACCCGACCAGTCCCACCGCTGCCAGCGCTTCCTGCACCACGAGCGCGACCTGCCGAATCTGCGACCAGCGCACGCCGGGGACCGGGTCGAGGTCCACGCGCAGCTCGTCCGGATGGTCGAGGTCGTCGGCCCGCACCGGATGCGGGTTGAGGTCGATGCAGCCGAGGTTCACCACCCACGCTAGTCCCGCGGCGTCGTCGACCACGATCTCATCCGCGGTGCGCCCCGATGGGAACGAGAGCTCGACCGTGCGCAGCCACGGCGGTCGATTGTCGGGAGCTCGTTTCTGGAAGAAGGGTTCTGCCTCGGCCCCGTTGACGAACCGCTTCAGGGCCATCGGCCTGCCGGCGACTCCGCGCACGGCGCCGTCGGCAACCGCGAGGTAGTAGTGGATCAGGTCGAGCTTGGTGTAGCCCGCCTTCGGGAAATAGACCTTGTCCAGGTTGGTGATCGTCACCTCCCGATCGTTGATCCGAAGGACCTCGGCGCGCGTAGGCATGGCGGAACGATAGCGCCTTGGATACCTTTCTCGACACCCGACGGCGCTCGGCCTAGCATGAGCGCCGACGTCCCCGGGGAGACCACCGAACCGTGCAGAACTCGCCGGAACCCGCCTGTCTCGTCATCGCCGACATCTCGGGCTACACCGGTTACCTGGCCGGCGTCGAACTCGACCACGCCCAGGACATCCTGGGCGACCTCATCAGCACCGTGGTCGGCGCGCTTCGGCCCACCCTCAAGCTCGCCAAACTCGAAGGTGACGCGGCTTTCGTGTTCATGCCGGGCACCGAGATCGACGGATCCGCCCTCCAGGACATCGTCGAGGGCTGCTATTTCGCCTTCCGGAGGCGTCTCCGCGACATCGCCCAGGCGTCGCGCTGCGAATGCAATGCGTGTATCCGGATCCCCTCACTCGATCTCAAGGTGGTTGCCCACCACGGCACGATCGCCCGCCAGCGGATGGCCGGGTCGGTGGAACTCGTCGGCGCCGACGTCATCCTCGTGCATCGATTGCTGAAGAACTCGGTCGCGATCGACCTTGGACTGCCGGCGTACGCGCTGTACACCGAGGCGTGCACCACGGCCATGGGCCTGGCCGACCCCGGTGGGACCGGGCTGGTCCGTCACGTCGAGACGATCGAGCACATTGGCGAGGTGACAACCTGGGTCCGCGATCTCGAGGGCGCTTGGCAGGCCCAGCTGCAACGCAAACGGCTCCGGATCACGGAGGCCGAGACATTCTGGAAGAAGGAATCCACGTTCGATGCACCGCCCGCGATCGTCTGGGAGTTCATCACGTCGCCGATCCGCCGGCCGCAGTACGCGAGCAACGTGACCTCCGTCATCGAGATGAGTCC
>JANNUK010000364.1:0-2475 GCA_031395155.1 Chloroflexota bacterium
CGGTGATGAAGGGCAGGTTGATCTCCGTCTCCATCGTCGTGGAGAGTTCCTGCTTCGCCTTCTCCGCGCCTTCCCGGAGGCGCTGCAGCGCCATCTTGTCCTTCGAGAGGTCGATGCCCTGGTCCTTCTTGAACTCGGCCACGATCCAGTCGATGACGCGCTGGTCGAGGTTGTCGCCGCCGAGATGGGTATCGCCGTTGGTGGCCTTGACCTCGACCACGCCTTCGCCGACCTCGAGCACGGAGATGTCGAACGTGCCGCCGCCGAAGTCGTAGACGGCGATGGTCTCGTCCTTCTTCTTGTCCAGGCCGTAGGCCAGCGCGGCGGCCGTCGGCTCGTTGACGATCCGGAGCACGTCCAGCCCGGCGATCTTGCCCGCGTCCTTGGTGGCCTGGCGCTGCGAGTCGTTGAAGTAGGCGGGCACGGTGATGTCGGCCTTGGTCACCTTGGCGCCGAGGTAGTCCTCCGCCGACTGCTTGAGCTTCTGCAGGATCATCGCAGAGATCTCCGGCGGCGAATGAAGCTTGCCCCGGACCTCGACGCGGACGTCCCCGTTGCCCGCCTCGACCACCTTGTACGGGACCATCTTGCTCTCTTCGCTGGTCTCGGAGAACTTTCGTCCCATGAATCGCTTGATGGAGAAGACGGTGTTCTCGGGATTGGTGACCGCCTGCCGCTTCGCCACCTGGCCGACGAGGCGCTCGCCGTCCTTCCCGAACCCGACGACCGACGGCGTGGTGCGCCCGCCCTCGGCGTTGGGGATGACGATGGCGTCACTCCCCTCGAGGACGGCGACGACCGAGTTCGTTGTTCCCAGATCGATTCCGACGACCTTGCTCATGCTTGACGCCTCCTATCCTGGCCCATGTCCAGCAGATAATAGATCTAAGATTAGTCCCTGTCAAGCATCTAATCTGAGTCTATTACACTCAGATATTTGTTTGTAACGCCAAAGACTGTAACCTGAACTTTAAAAAGGGCTTGTAGCGAACGGGCCGGTTCTTCTAATATGACGGAGCGGAGTTTCTTCTGAAAATCTCACCGCCGAACGAGCTGGGTCGGCAGCGATGCCAGGTCGGAGGCCTCAACCAGAACTACACGTCCTCGGCGGGCACCCTCTACCACATCCAGGTCGAGGACCTCGGTCCGGTCATCGACCGGGTCACGGACACACAGGTCCGTCGCGTCAACGTCATCGTCTACGCAAATTATGGCGAGCCCAACGCGCGGATCATCCATGGCCGGGATTACGACTTCCCGGACCTGCGCACCCACCAGCACAACGAGACCATCCAGGGCCGGATCCCCGAGCTGGCGGCAGCGGCGCGGGAGGTCATCGAGGAGAAGGAAAAGAAACAGATCGCCCGCATCAAGGACCTGATCCGCGACTACCACCGCACCAAGACCGAGAAGGCCAAGCAGGCCATCGGGGAGGCGAACGGGCTCTTCCCGTTCCTCTTCTCACGGGCGTGGAGCGAGCTGAAGCGGCAGAAGGCGGCGGCCGATCCGGCCCCGGCCATCGCACCGCCGGCCATTCCCCCGGAGATCGCCGTCCCAGAGGACGTCCTCTATCCGCTGGACGCCGAGCGCCGCGAGCGCGTGATCGACATCGAAAGGCTGATCCAGGCGATCGCGACCGACCTCGAGCGACTGAAGGCCGCGGGCAAGGCCGACGACATCCTCATCCAGACCTGCCGGAAGCTGACACGCCGCGCCCGGGAGGCCCTGGCCGGGCCACAGGCCTCGGAGTTCACCGCCCGCCGGCTCGACATGACCCGGAACAGCCTCACCACCACCTGGCGGCAGATCCAGAGCCGCTGCAAATAGCGGCGTCGCATCTCGCGATCTCCAGCGCAGCGCCGACCGTCAAGACACGATTGACGGGCGCCTACATGTGGATTATTCTAGCTATAACGATCGACATAGGAGGATTGGTGCGGACTGTGCAGATGACGCTTGATGCAGAGCTGGTGGCGGCAGTCGACAAGGCGGCCCGGCAACTGGGGACGAGCCGGTCGGCATTTGCCCGGGAGGCGCTCCGCGCCGCCCTGCGTCGCCGCCAGGAAAGATCGCGCGAGGAGAAACATCGTGAGGGCTACCGCCGCAAGCCCGTGAAGCGGGGAGAGTTCAGTGACTGGGAGACCGAGCAGGTCTGGGTCGACTGATGAAGAGGGGCGAGGTCAGGTGGTACCGGTTCTCCCGACCAGACAAGAAGCGCCCGGTCCTCCTGCTGACGCGGGATTCGGCGCTCGAGTTCCTTGGCGAAGTGACCATCGCTCCCGTAACCTCCACCATCCGCGCGATTCCTTCCGAGGTCGTGCTCACGGCGGAGGACGGGATGCCACGCGATTGTGCGATCAACCTCGACCATGTCCAGACGGTCTCCAAGGCCAAGCTAGGCGGTGTCATCACGGCCCTCGGACCGAAGAGGATGTCGGAAGTGCGGTCGGCGCTGTTGTTTGCCCTGGGTTTCTG
>JANNUK010000373.1:0-21634 GCA_031395155.1 Chloroflexota bacterium
ACGCAGCGCGTCGTCGATCGTCACGGCCCCACCGAGCCCGTCCGGCGAGGCCGCGGCCGCCGCCAGGAGCGCGTCGACGTCGACGAAGCCGAAACCGATCCGGTCGCCGCTCATGGCCGCGCGCGCCGCCTTGAACGACGCCGCCGCGGGAAGACCGGACTCGCCCTTCGAGTCGACGGCCGCCCTGACGGAGGTCTGATCGCCGGCGAGCATGACCCGCTCGAGGAACGCGGCCGTCGCGCTGCCATCGGCAGCGACAAGCAGGTCGACGTCGCCGTGCCGTTCAACGCGCACCGTCTGCCCCGACTCGGCGACGAGCGCCTCGAACCAGGCGCGAGCGGCCGCCGCGTCCTTGATTGCGATGAGCGCCAGCCCCTGGGGCTCGGCACCGACGTCGCCCGAACCCGCGGCGAGCGAAGAGGCGTTGATCGCCATGGCGACCTGGCCATCGAACCACGGCTTGATGTCGTTCGTGAAGTCCTGCTTCCCGTCCATGGCCCCGGACACGATGCGGTCGAGCGCCTCGTCGATCTTGTCGTCGAGGATCGCCTGGTCCGAGAATCCCGGGAAGTGCGACAGGAACTCACCGACCCGGGCGCGCTGGTCGCCCGGCAGGTCCAGCCGGACCTCGGCGTATGCAGCCGCGTCGGACGGTGCCCAGCCCACGAGTCGCGAGCCGGCCGACTGGCCGGTCAGGAGGAAGGCTGCGGCTGCGGCCACGCCGACGGCGATGGCGACGGCGCCGAGGGCGATGCCCCAGCGCAGTCCGCCGCGCCGACCCGGCGGTCCGCCGACCGGCTCAGTCGCGGTCCCGGACGGCGTCAAGGGCGGAACGCTGCCCGCCAGCGCCGACCCGCCGCGCGTCGCGGCCAGATCGATCGGCTGTGTGTCTTCGAGGTTCGCCTCGTCGGGTCGTTCGGACGTCATCCCCATACCTCGCTACCGTCGCCCGAGCAGTGCCGCGGCACCGCCGCGCCGCCCCGCTCCGGCGAACTGCTTCATGACTTTCTGCATTTCGGAGAACTGCTTGACCAGTCGATTCACGTCCGGCAGCGTCGTCCCCGATCCGATCGCGATCCTGCGCCGTCGCGCCGCGGTCAGGATCGTTGGGTCACGCCGTTCGCGCGTGGTCATCGATCGGATGATCGCCTCGATCCGGCGCAGGTCGCCGCGGTCGACGGCCGCCTCGGCCTCGCGAGCCATCCCGCCCATACCGGGGATCATCCCCATGAGTTGGCCGAGCGGCCCCATCTTCTGGACCTGCTGCAGCTGTTCGAGGAAATCCTCGAGCGTGAATTGCGCCTTGCGCAGCTTCTCTTCGAGCTTTGCCGCCTGGGTCGTGTCCACGACCTCCTGGGCGCGCTCCACGAGCGTCAGGATGTCGCCCATGCCGAGGATCCGTCCGGCCAGGCGGTCCGGGTGGAATGCCTCGAGGGCATCCGTCTTCTCGCCCGTCCCGAGGAACTTCACGGGCAGGCCGGTGACCGCGGAGATGGACAGGGCGGCACCGCCACGGGCATCGCCGTCGATCTTGGTCAGGATCAGGCCGGTGACCGGGACTGCCGCCGCAAAGGCCTCGGCCACGCCGACGGCCTCCTGGCCGGCCATCGCATCGACGACGAGCAGCGTCTCGACCGGGGCGACCGCCGCGTTCAGGGCAGCGATCTCCGCCATGAGCACCTCGTCGACCGACAGCCGCCCGGCCGTGTCGATGATCACCGTGTCACGCGTCAACCGGCGAGCGGCGTCGAGACCGCCGCGGGCGATGTCGACGACCGGGGTGCCGGCGGGTGCGCGGTGGACCGGAACGTCCAGCGCCCGGCCCAGGGTTTCGAGCTGGTCGGCGGCCGCCGGCCGATAGGGATCGGCGGCGACGAGCAGGGGCCGCCGACCCTGTTTCACGATCAGGCGCGCGAGCTTGGCCGCGGAGGTGGTCTTGCCGGATCCCTGGAGGCCGATCACGGCGATCACGGCCGGGTTGCCGTGCAGCCTGAACACACGATCACCGGCCGAGAGCAGCGCGATCAGTTCCTCGTGAACGATCTTTACCACCTGCTGGCCGGCCGTCAGGCTGCCCAGGATCTCGGCGCCGATGGCGCGCTCGCGGATCCGTCCAACAAATTCCTTGACGACGCGGAAGTTGACGTCGGCCTCGAGCAGCGACAGGCGAATCTCGCGCAGCGCGGCCTCGACGTCGGCCTCTGAGACGCGACCGCGGCCGGTCAGGCCGTCGAGGGTTCGTCGCAGGCGATCGCTGAGGGTCTCGAACACGGTGAGGTACTGGTCTCCGTTCGGATGACACGGGTGCCGCACGGGCTCCCGGTTGGTGCACGGGTTCTGGCGCACCGAGGCGGGCAGAGTGTAGCCCATCGCGCCGTGCCCGGCCCGCCATGCCAATCAGCACGCGGCGGCACGCCGGAACCGGTCAGGCGAACAGGGCCTCGACGAATGCGTCCGGATCGAACGGGAGAAGATCGCCGACCTGCTCCCCTACCCCGACGAACTGAACCGGGATCCCGAGGGATGCCTCGATGGCGAAGACGATCCCGCCCTTCGCCGTTGAGTCCAGCTTGGTCAGCACGATGCCGGTCAGGCCCACCGCGTCGTGGAAGGCTTTCGCCTGGGCCAACCCGTTCTGGCCGGTCGTGGCGTCCAGGACGAACAGGGTCTCCGGCGCTACCCCGGGGAGCCGTTTGTCGATGATCCGTCGGATCTTGCCCAGCTCATCCATCAGGTTGGCCTTGGTGTGCAGGCGTCCGGCGGTATCGGCGATGACGAGGTCCACGCCGCGGGCGACTGCGGCATCGAGCGCGTCGTACACAACAGCTCCGGGATCGGCGCCGGGAGCGTGGGCGACAACGCTCACCGAGGATCGCTCGGCCCAGATTCGCAGCTGGTCGACGGCCGCTGCCCGGAACGTATCAGCCGCGGCGAGCAGAACGGATTGGCCGTCGCCCGCGGCCCGCGCGGCCAGTTTGCCAATCGTGGTCGTCTTGCCGGTGCCGTTCACGCCGACTACCAGGACGACAGCGGGGAGTCCGGGGCCGGCCCGCCGGGGCGCCCAGGGGTGCGCGCGCGGCGCCAGGAGGGCCGCCAGCTCGGCCCGAACGGCCCCCTCCGCATTGCCGGGATCCCGCCGCTGGCGAGCTCGGCCCACGACCTCCGAGGCGAGGACGGCGCCGATGTCGCCCGCGATGAGCGTCTCCTCGATATCGTCCCAGGCGGGCGCACCGTCGTCGGCGGCGAACAGCCCGCGCAGCCGCGTCATGAACCCGCCTCGGGTCCGCCGCAGCCCGGCGTCGAGCCCGGCAGATTCAACTTCCGGCCCGGCCGATCCGACGGCGTCAGGCTGGACGTCGGAGGCGGGCGGGTCCGCGGAGGATGCTTGGTCCATGGGCACCTGGGCGCTGGCCTCATGCGGCGCCGCGTCTCCCCCAGGTGGATCGACGACGGTTGATTCGGGCCGGCGGAGCCAGTCGAACGGTGGTGCCACGTTCCTATCTGACCAACGATTCAGGGTCGAGTTGGTCCGCCCGCGCGCCGTTGGTCGCCTGCGCGGCCATAGCGTGCGCCTCCTCGAGCCGCAGGCTGACCACCCGGCTGACCGAATCGTCGCCGACGGTGACCCCGTACAGGGCGTCGGCAGACTCGATCGTGCCGCGGTTGTGCGTGATCACGATGAACTGCGTCCGCGCGGCGAGCTCGTGGAGCGCGTCCACAAATCGTCCGACGTTTGCCTCGTCGAGGGCGGCATCGACCTCGTCGAGAACGCAGAACGGGACCGGCCGCACCGCCAGCATCGCGAACAACAGCGCCACCGCGGTCAACGCCCGCTCGCCACCGGAGAGCATCGACAGCGCCTGCGCCTTCTTGCCCGGCGGGCGCGCCACGATCTCGACGCCCGTCGTCGACAGGTCCTCGGGATCGGTCAGCGAGAGGCGTGCGAAACCGCCGCCAAACAGCTGGCGGAACCGCTCGTCGAACGCGACCTCCAGCGATGCGAACGTCGTGCGGAACTGCGTCGCGATCAACGCGTTCAGCTCAGCGATCAGGTCCCTCGTTCGAGCGATCGCAGCGCGCAGGTCCGCCTCCTGCTCGTCGAGACCCTGGAGCCTGGTGCGCAGCGAGTCATATTCGTCAATGGCATACGGGTTCGCCGCGCCCAGCTCGTGATACCGGCGGCGCAGGCCGGCCAGTCGGCCGGGTGTCGGCAGGTCGGCCACGGCAGTGACATCCGCCCAGACGCGTGCCGCGGCGTCGAGGGCCGCTTCCAGGGCGACCACGTCGGGATCGCCTTCGTCCGCCTGGGTATCGACATCGGGCGTGATGACGGCGGCCGGCGCGGCCGCGACACCCGACCGCTGCCCCACCGCCGCGAGATGGCGGAGCCCGAGCTCGCCGAGCCCCGCGAGCTCGACCAGCACCTGCTCACGAAGCGCGTCAAGCGCGAGGCGGGCCTCGAGATCGAGCCGATCGGCCGCGCGAGCCCGGTCCTCCGACGCCCGGAGCCGATCGCGGGCGACGGCGGCGGCGCCATCGGCACCGGCCAGTTGCTCGCGGTCCCGCCGATCCTCGGCCCGCAGCTCGTCGAGGGCGGCGCGCGCATGCTCCGCCCGGGGCGCCGCGTCGGCCAGTTCCCCGCGGATCTCGTGGCGCTCGATCGCGAGGGCGTTGGCGCGCTCGCTGAGGCCCGCCGTCTCGTGGTCCACCCGCACGACACGGGCGTCGCCCGACGCCACGGTCGCCTCCGCCCGTGACCGACGGTCGAGTGCCGCGCGGACGGCCTGATCCTGGACAACGACGTCGGCCGCGAGCGCGTCGCGACGGGCTCGAAGCTCCCCGACGCGCGCCTCCCAGGAGGCAGTCGCCGAGAGATCGGACGCCTCGGCGTCCGGGGATGCGTCCGCAGCTCCTGCCGCAGCAGCCGCATCGGACGAACCCTGGTCGGCGAGGACGGCGGCGCGCAGGCGCGCGAGCTCGGCCTCCAGCCGGGTCACCTGGGCCTGGTGCCAGCCGACCTCGCGCTCGATCGCCTCGAGATCCCGCGCGACCCGCCGCTCCGTTTCCTCGGCCTCGCGACGGGCGACCACGATCGATCGCTCGTGCGCTGTCGCCTCGACCAGCGAGGTTCTGTCGTCGGCAAGCGCACGATCCGAAGCCTCGGCATCCACCCGAGCCAGGGCCGCCGCCTCGTCCGTCCGGGCCGCCTCGGACCGGAGGCGGTCCGCCTCGACCTGCCAGTCCAGCGCTCCCTCCGGCTTGCCGAGCGCCACGGTAATCTCCGACACGACGGCCGACCCGTCGCGGACCACCGCGATCCAGCCCGGGGCCAGGTCCGGCTGGACCTCGAGGCATCGCTCCAGATCGGGCAGCCAGGCCGCACGACGGAGAAGGCGTCGAACGGCACCCGATGCATCGCGCCGCACGGCATCCTCGAGAAAGCCGCCGCCGAGGGCCACAACCCGCTCCCGGAGATGCCGCTCCGCCGCGTCCTGGTTCACCGGCGAGGCGACCACGAGTTCCTCGACGACGAGGGCGCCTTGCTCGCCGGCCAGTTCGCTCACCGCGCTGCGGCCCACGACGTATGCACGACGGGCGTCGGATAGTGCCGCTTCAACCGCTCCTCGCACAGACGCGTCGACGAGCAGGTCGGCGTTGACCAGCCGACCACCGCGACGGCGTGCGGCCGGCGCGATCCCTCGTTCGGCGTCGGCCGCGATGCGTCGCTCGAGCGCTTCAAGGCGGCCTCCGAGGCCGGCACGCGCCTGCGACGTCGCGGCCAACCGATCGGTCGCGGCACGCCGTGCGCCTTCGCCGCGCTCGACGGCAGCCCGGGCGACATCGCGCGCGGTGATCGCCTCGAGCTCGTCGGCCAGGATGCGTGCCAGATCGTCGGTGGCAACCGTGGCGCGACCCGCGAGGTCGGCCCGCCGATCGGCGAGGGCCGCCAGCCGCTGTCCTTCCTCATCGCGTCGACGCTGTGCGTCGGAGACCCGTCGACGGGCGGTCTCGATGTCGGCCGCGCGCGCGGCATCGGCGCGGCGCAGTACCGCCAGTTCCTCGCCGCGCGCTCGCCGGCCGGCCCGCAGGTCCGTCAGCTGCGCCAGGGTGTCCGCCAACATCCGGTCGGCCTCGGCAAGGGCCGCCTCCAGGTCGCGATCGCGATGTGGATCGGGCGCCGTCAGCGACCGTCGTGCCTCGTCCCGTTCGGCTTCGGCGGCTCGTCGTTCGACGGCCAGCCGGCCTCGATCTCGCTCCAGGGCCGCTTCCTCGGCCGCCAGTCCGGCGTCACGGAGCTGGAGCGCCACGACCGTGCTGCGATGGGTTTCATGCGCGCCGGCCAGCTCGAGTTCGCGGGCGGCGCGGGCCTCGAGGCGGGTCGCAATCGCCCCGGCCGCGTCCTCCGCGGCGGTCTGCTCGGCCAGCGCGGCATCGACGGCCGCGCGCGCCCGCACCTGGTCCGCCCCGGCACCGGTCGTGCGCGCAGCAGCGGCGTGCCAGCGGACGTGCGCGGCGGCGATCAGCGCCTCGGACAGTTCCTCGCCGGCCGACCGGCGCGTCGTCTGCTGCTCTGCCTGGGCGGCCAGCCGGCGTACCTGCGGCCGAAGCTCCGCGACGATGTCCTGGGTGCGCGCCAGGTTTGTTTCGGCTTCGAGGAGTTGCTCTTCCGCGCGCCGCCGGCGTCGCTCGTGGCGGCGAACCCCCGCCACTTCCTCGAACAGAGGCCGCCGCTCCTCTGGGCGCAGGGCCAGGGCCTGATCGACCATGCCCAGGCCGATGAACAGGAACGCGTTGTCGGCGAGATGGGCGCTGTCGAGCAGGTCCACGAGATCGCGCAGCCGGACACGCTGGCGGTTGAGCAGGTAATCGTTCTCGCCGGACCGGTACAGGCGCCGACCCAGCTCGAGTACCTGGAAATCGACCGGGATCAACCCGTCGGCGTTGTCGACCACCAGCGTGACATCGGCCATCCCCTGCGCGGCGCGGCGCTCGGATCCCGCCCAGATGACGTCCTCCGCCTTGCGCAGCCGGAGCGCTCGTCCCTGCTCGCCCAGCGCCCAGCGGAGGGCGTCGGCCAGGTTGCTCTTGCCGGACCCATTGGGTCCGACCACCGCGCTGATACCCGGTCCGAACTCGATGCTCGTGCGTTCCGCGAACGACTTGAAGCCGTGCAGCTTGAGCGCGAGCAACCGCGCCGGCGCCGTCATGGGGCGCCGCGCCGCCCGACCCGGCGCGCCTCGATCGTCGACAGCGCCTCGCCGGCGGCGACCGTCTCGGCCTCACGCCGGGAGGGACCCTCGCCGACCCCCAGGACCTCGTCCTCGACCACGGCCTCGATCCGGAATCGCTTCTCGTGATCGGGACCTACCGCCGACACGAGCCGGTAGAGCGGACGCGCTCCGCTGGTGCTCTGGGTGTGTTCCTGGAGCCGGCTCTTGGGGCTCTTCAGCGTGCCGATCGGCTCGTCGCCGGCGAGTTCCGGCTCGGCCAGCTCGGTCAACCAATCGCGGACCGCCTCCCAACCGAGATCGAGATGGATGGCACCGGCAACGGCCTCGAAGGCCGACGCCAGGAGCGACGGGCGAAGCGGGCCGCGCTGCAGGCGCTCGCCCTCACCAAGGAGCAGGTGGTCGGCCAGGCCGATTCGCTCAGCCAACCGTGCAAGGCCGACCGTACTCACGATGACGGCACGCCGGGCCGACAGCAAACCCTCGTCGTCGTTTGGATGCCGCCGGAACAGCGCCTCGGAGATGGCCAGGCTGACGACGGCGTCGCCGAGCTGCTCCAGACGTTCGTTGTGCCCCGGTGCCTCGTCGCGGTGCTCGTGCAGCCAGCTGCTGTGGATCAGGGCCTGCCGGATCAGCGCCCGATCATCGATCGGGAGCCCGAGGCGCTCCACGAAGCCGTCGACCAGGCTCACGGCTCCCTGATGGGCCAGGCTGGGCCGCGCGACTGGAGGCTAGGAGGAGTGCTCGTCGATGTACTCGACCGCGTCCTGGACCGTTCGGATCTTCTCGGCGTCCTCGTCGGAGATCTCGGTCCCGAATTCCTCTTCGAGGCTCATGATGAGCTCGACCAGGTCGAGCGAATCCGCATTCAGGTCGTCGACGAACGACGCCTCAGCGTTGACCTGATCCTCATCGACGCCGAGCTGCTCGACGACGAGCTTCTTGAGACGCTCGTAGGTTGTGGCCACTGACTCCCTCCTCGGAGATGGGTGCCGACGCGCCCGCGCCGGTCGACTCGGTTGAGATCTTGCCAAGGACGCCGTTCATCAGGCGGCGCGTAGGGTCTCCGCTGTAGACCCGTGCCAGTTCGACCCACTCGGCGATCGCCACCCGGGCCGGCGTCGGCGAGTGTAGCACCTCACCGAGCGCGGTACGGAGCAACGCGCGGTCCATCCTCGCCAACTGGACGACGGGGTACTGCGGCGCAAGTCGCTCGATCTGGGCGTCGATCCGATCCCGATGCTCGGTGACCGCCGTGACCAGACGACGCGCCAATTCGATCGCGACGGGATCCATCTCCGACTCGGCGATGTGGCGCTCCAGGATCGCGGCGGCCGTGCGTTGACCGAAATCGGCCTCGAAGATGGCGGCCAGCGCGAGTCGTCGACCGGTTCGCAGACCGCGGACGCGGTCAGCCGCCGACGCCATCGACGATCACGTTCACCGAGCCGAGCTGGAGCCCCAACAGACGTACAACGGAGGCCGCTACGGCCACGCGGACCTGCTCCACGATGTCCGCCAGCGGCTGGCCCGGGCGCGCGACGATCCACAACTTCAGATGGACATGGCCGTCCCTGATGCGGACACGTACCGCCGTTCCACCCAGCCAATTGCGCCAGACCGGGCCCGTCCGGGCGACGCGCAACACGCCGGGGATCTCGAGTGCGGCCAACCGCGCCATCTCGCGGATGACGTCGTTGCCGACGGTCAGAGACGGCCCGGTCACGACGCGGACTCCACGGGCGCAGCGTCCGCGGTCCGCACGGCGTCCGCGGCAAGCGCCTCGGCAATCAGTGCGGGAACACCGGCACGAGCCATCGAGGCGCCCACTTCGAGCGCGTACCGGATCATTCGCCGACGCGCCCGACCGTGGGTGATGATCACCGTGCCACGCACGCCGAGCAGGGGTGAGCCACCGACGCGCTCATAGTCGAAGGCGCCCCGGATTCGTCCAACCGACGATCGAAACAAGAGGTACGCCAGCTTCCCCCGCAGGCTCCCGTTGAACTCGGCCCGGAACAGGTCGAAGATGAGCCCGGACAGGCCCTCGAAGAACTTGATGACGACGTTGCCGACGACCGCGTCGCAGACGACGACGTCCGCCACCGGTTCGGTGAGGTCCTTGCCTTCGACGTTGCCGATGAAGTCGAGGCCGCTGGCATCGAGCAGCTCCGTCGCCCGCTGGATGCGCAGGTCTCCCTTCCCCTTCTCTTCGCCGATCGAAAGGAGGGCAACGCGCGCGCGGCGCACGCCCACGACCCGCTCCGCGAAGATGGCGCCCATGTGCGCGTACTGCGCCAGGTTCTCGGGGCTCGAGTCAGGATTCGCGCCGACATCGAGCAGGACGAGCGGATGGCCCCGGCGGATCAACTGGACGGCCAGGGCCGGACGATCCACGCCGCGCAGACGGCCGAGGCGGAGGATGGCCGCGGCCATCGCAGCGCCGGTATGCCCTGCCGTCACAACCGCGTCGGCCTCCCCGTTGCGCACCAGGTCGCAGGCGACGAGGATCGTCGCGTCCTTCTTCTCGCGCAACACCTGCGCGGGGTGGTCGTCCATCGCGACCACCTCGGAGGCATGGCGAATCGTGACGTTGGACGGTAGTGGGCCCGCGAGCTCACGAAGGCTGGCCTCGTCCCCTACGAGGATGACCTGATCGGCCGGCGCCAGCCGGGCGTACTCGATGGCGCCCGGGACGACTTCGGCGGGACCATGGTCGCCGCCCATCGCGTCGACCGCGATGCGAATGCCGCTAGCCACGGGAGCCACGGCGGATGGTTCGTCCACGTTCGGCTACGAGGCGGACTCGTCCTTGGCGGCCTTGACGTCGATTGC
The DNA here is from genome assembly GCA_031395155.1 of Chloroflexota bacterium. Classification (GTDB taxonomy): domain Bacteria; phylum Chloroflexota; class Limnocylindria; order Limnocylindrales; family CSP1-4; genus CAKKPP01. Next base: position 10,065 of record JANNUK010000373.1, read on the forward strand.
CTGGCGACCCGCGTAGTACCCACAGTTGGGGCAGGCGTGATGCGGCTGCTTGGGAGCGTGGCAGTGCGGGCACTCCTCGACCTTCGGCAGGCTGATGGCGAGATGGGAGCGCCGTTCGCCCTGGCGGGCGTGGGAGACGCGTCGCTTGGGAACACCCACGGGTCGATCTGCTCCTTTGTTCGGGATCGTTCCTCGCGCGAGGCGTCCCGGCGTTCGTCGGTGGTCGGTGGCCTCGCCCCGGGCAAACCGCTCCCGGGCACATCTCAGGGGCCGAGGCGGGAGTCTACTCGGTCTCGGCCTCGGCGTCGACCATGAGGCTCCGCAGCACGGCCAGGCGAGGGTCGAACTCGTCGTCTGCGTGTCCATGGGGCGGTCCCTCGAGCCGCTCGCCACACGTCGCACAGAGACCGGGACAATCCGAGCGGCACAGCGGCGCGATGGGTTCGGCGAGGGATACGGCCTCGCGGACCGACGGTTCGAGATCGAGCTCGTGGTGGTCGGTCACGCGCAGGAGATCGATTCCCTCGTCATCCCCGATCCGCTCTCCCGTCGCCAGGTCGGTCGATGGCAACGCCTCTTCGTCGATCCGCAGGGCGAGCGGCACTTCGATGGGGGTCAGGCATCGACTGCACTCCGTCGCCAGGCTTGCGGAAAGGCTGCCCGACACGATGAGTCCCCGGTTGGTTCGTGACAGCCGGACCGATCCGTCCAGTGGCGCGGCCAGCCGCAGATCCCCGTCGAGGACGAGTGTCACTGCCGTCAGCGGGTAGTCGCGGTTGGATCCGGGCGGGTCGGCCAGCAGGCCGGCGACGTTGAACGACAGCGGGGCGACCGACGGGCGCCGATCTACCAACGGGCGGCGGCAGCTCGATCCGGCTCCGCTTCTTCGAAGCCCTCGACCTCGTCCCCGTCCTCGTCGACCTCGTCGTCGGCTTCAGGAGCGGCCCCGCGAGCATCGAGCATCTCGACGCCCTTGCGGACGCTCTGGAGCGTCCGGACCAGCTCGCCCTCGAGGCCGACCAACACATTGACGGCGTACTCGTCCGCGCCGCGCTGTGTCTCGGCCGCCTCACCCTCCGCCTGCTGGATGATCCGCGCCCCCTCTTCCTCGGCCGCCTTCGTCAAGCCTCGCTCCTCGATGAGGAATGCCGCCTGTTCCTGGGCGCGGGCGAGCACACGCTCGGATTCTTCGGTGGCCCGCTCGAGGATCCGGTCCCGTTCGGCGTTGGTCCGGTTGGCCTCGGCAATCTCGCGCGGGAAGACGGCGCGCATCTCGTCGATGTACGCGAGCGCCGCCTCCTTGTCGATGACGACGCTGCCGGTCAGTGGGAGCGCTCGACCACCCTCGATGTGGGCTTCGAGTCGCTCGAGGAGAAACATGATGTCGATCGGAGTGCCCTCCATGGGCGCCTCAGGCCGGGGCGCGGCTGTTGCCGATTATGGCACGGCCGGGGCCGTCAGGCCGGACGGAACAACTGCTCGAGCGCCCTGGCCGTGGCCGGGGGCACCATCTCGCCGACGTCGCCACCGAATTGGGCAATCTCCTTGACCAGGCTGGAGCTCACGTAGCTCTGTTCGATCGACGTCATGAAGAACACCGTGTCGACGGCAGGAGCAAGCTTGCGGTTGTTGTGAGCCAGCTGCAGTTCTGTCTCGAAGTCGCTGATGGCTCGGAGGCCGCGGACAATCCAGTGGGCGGAACGCGCCCTGCACAGGTCCACGGTGAGCCCGTCGAATGACACGACCTCGCATCTCCCGTCGGAGATTCCCGCCGCTTTGATGACCTCGCGGAGCACAGCCATGCGCTGATCGGCGTCGAGCAGCGGGGCCTTGCGCGGGTTGGCAAGGACGGCGACAACCAACCGATCGAACACGGCCGATGCCCGACGAATGATGTCGAGGTGCCCATTCGTGACCGGGTCGAACGAGCCCGGATAGACCGCGACGTCCATCACGCCTCCGTGGTTGCTGCTTGTCGGCGCCGGTAGATCGTGAGCGCCGTCTCACCAAAGCGGCGCGCACGTTCCGATGCTAGCAGCCCGACCTCGGCCGGCGGCGCAGCGCGCCAGAAGGACTTGACCACGACGAACGCGTCGGGCACGAGGAGGTCATCGGCCGACGCAGCGGCGAGTCGGTCGAGGACCGCGTTCAGGACGTCCGGACGATCATAGGGCGGGTCCACCACGACGAGGCCGAATCGCCCCGTGGCGGCCTCGCGGGCGCCATCCCGCTCGAGCCACGCCAGGACATCCGCCTGGACAATGCGCGCCGCGTCGCCGAACCGGCAGCGCTCCAGGTTGTCGCGAATGGCCCGGACGGCGGTGGCATCCAGGTCGACGAAGACGGCCCCCGTCGATCCGCGCGACAGGGCCTCGATCCCGGCAGCCCCGCTGCCCGCAAAGAGGTCGAGCGTCCGTCTACCGGGCAGAGACGGCTCGAGGATCGCGAAGAGCGTCTGCTTGACCCGATCGCCCAGCGACCGGGTGCCTGGGCCGGCGGCTGCAAGGCGGGTCCCCCGCGCCGTACCCGCGATGACCCGGCCGGCGTCAGGCATCGCGACCCGTCACTCGCCGCTGCCCGCGTCGGGGTCGCCGGCGGCGATCGCCGCGAGCCATCCGTGATCGAGCTCAAGGCCGAGGAGCTCGAAGCCGGTTCGGAGGCGACCCTCGGCATCAAGCAGCTGCTCGGCATGGACGCGGGCCCGGACGGCAAGGTCGCGGTGACCGTCTCGCTGGAGCGATGCCACGCGCAGCCGTGGCAGTCCGCTCTGGACGAGGCCGAGAACGTTGCCCTCGCGTCGGAGCTCGAAGTCCTTTTCCGCGAGAACGAACCCGTCATGCGTCTCGACAATCGCCTGCATGCGCGCCGCTGCCAGTTCATCGGTCGAGTCCGAGACGAGGACGCAATAGCTCGGACGCGTCCCCCGGCCGACGCGACCACGAAGCTGGTGGAGCTGGGCGAGGCCGAAACGGTCGGCGCCCTGGACGATCATCGTGGTTGCCTCGGGGACATCGACGCCCACCTCGACGACGGTCGTGCCGACGAGCACGTCCAGATCGCCGTCGCGGAAGCGGGCCATCTCGGCATCGCGCTCGAGCGCCTTCATACGGCCGTGGACGAGGCCCACCCGGAGCGGCGCGAGCAGCTCCCACAGGCGTGTTGCCTCGGATTCGGCGGCCACCGCCGTCTCGTCGGCGGCGTCCTCCTCGATGAGCGGCACGACCACGAACGTACGACCCCCGGCGGCGGCCTCCGTGCGCACGTGCCGCCACAGGCCGTCGAGATCGTCGGGCCGGCGGATCCCGGTGCGGATGGCCAGGCGGCCTTCCGGCGGCGTGCGCAGGTCCGACAGGTCCAGGTCCGCGTAGAGCACCTGGCCGAGGGTTCGCGGGATCGGCGTCGCGGTCATGAGGAGGACGTGTGGGGGCACGCCCCCGGCCTTGTCCTCGAGACCGGCCCGCTGGGCGACCCCGAATCGATGCTGCTCGTCGATCACGACGACGCCGAGTTGGGCGAACTCGACCCGATCCTGGATCAGCGCGTGGGTCCCCACCACCACGCCCGCCCGGCCGGACCGGATCGCTTCGAGGGCGTGGCCGGTGTCCGCGGACGTGAGTGATCCCGTGAGGAGGGTCACGGGCAGGCCGACACCCACGAGCAGGTCGGCCAGCGTCGCCGCGTGCTGACGGGCGAGCAGGTCCGTCGGCGCCAGCAGTGCCCCCTGCGTTCCGGCGCCGGCAGCCGCGGCAAGGGCGAACGCGGCCACGGCCGTCTTGCCCGATCCGACGTCGCCCTGGAGGAGGCGGAGCATCGGGGTGGCACCGGCCAGATCGGCACGAACCGCGCGGATGGCCGCGTCCTGGTCGATCGTCAACTCGACGGCCCGCCCCACGCGACGCGCCAGCGACGCCTCGATCGATGCCACGATCCGGGCAGTGGCCGCGTCACCGACCTCCACCGGTCGGGCGGCTGCGCGAACCCGCTGGCGGCGGCGACCGACCATCCCGATCTGGAGGGCGAGCAACTCGTCGTGGGCAAGGCGCCGAAGGGCCTCGTCCCGGGCCTCGAAGGTGGACGGATAGTGGGCTTCCTCGAGGCTCCAGCCGATCGCCGCCCGGTGCTCGGCGGCGAGAAGGTCTGCGGGGAGGTACTCGGGATACGTCGCGCCGGCGCGGTCGAGCGCTGCCCGCATCAAGCCGCGCAGACGGGCCGCGGTGAGTCCGGCGGTGAGGGGATAGACCGGCACGATCCGACCCGCGTGCAACAGCGCCGAGCCGTCGTCGTTCTGGAACTCCGGGTTGTCGAACGTGAGCTGCCGTCCGAAGCGGCGCACCTTCCCGCTCACGACGACGCGAGATCCGGGGCCGAGCCGTCGCTCGATGAAGCGCCGGCCGAACCACGTCGCCTGTGCCGTGCCCGATTCGTCCTCGAGGGTCGCGACGGTCCGCTGTACGCGGCGCCGGTACGTGGGTTCGACGCGCAGATCGCTCACGGTCACTCGTGCACTGACGATCGTCCCGTCCGGCTCCAGCAGGAGGTCGCCCAGCCGGCGCAGCTCGCGGAGGTCGTCGTAGCGCCGAGGCAGGTGGAACAGAAGGTCGCGGACCGTGGCCAGACCGAGCCGAAGGGCGACCTTGCGCAGGGTGTTCGCGCTGGGCAGCCCGGATCGGTGGACCGGAAGGTCGAGGAGCGTCGGGTCGGCGGCGTCGGGCGTGGTCCCCGCCGACTCGTCGCCCGGCGGGCGACCCGGGTTGGGCGGCCGGAGCCCGGCGTCGGTCACAGGCCTACTCGGCCGCGATCAGGTACCGGTACAGCGGCTGGCCGCCGTGGACGACTTCGGTCTCCACGCCTCCCGACTGCTCGCCGATCAGCCGGGCGAGCTGCTCGGCCTCCGCCAGAGCGGTGCCTTCGCCGTAGTACAGGGTGATCAGCTCGTAACCGGGCGGCAGTGTGCCGACGGCGGCCAGGATGGCCGTGTCGCGATCGTCGTCGCAGGCGACGAGGCCGTCGTCCGGGTCGAGCACGATCGTCTGGCCCCGGCGAACCCTGGTGCCGCCGATCGTGGCATCACGGACCGCCTCGGTGGCCGCCAGCGTCCCGATGCCGCGTCCGGCCGCGGTCATCCCGTCGGCATTGTCGGCGGCGCTCTTGGTCGGGTCCATGGCCAGGAGTGCCGCGAACCCCTCGGCCGCGTTGCGGGTGGGAACGACGGCCATCGGCCGGTCCACCATGGACATCACCTGCCGCGCCGCAAGCACGACGTTGGGGTTGTTGGGCAGCAGCAGGATCTCGTCGGCATCGACGGCCTCGACCGCTGCCAGCAGTTCACCGGTGCTCGGATTCGCCTGCTGGCCGCCGCGAACCACAGCGGCCACGCCGAAATCTCGAAAGATCGCCTCCAGGCCGTCTCCGGAAGCCACGGCGATCACGGCGAGTGGCTGCCGTGGGCGGCTCGCGGCGGCCATCGGTGCCTCGGCCGGGTCGGGGCTCGACGATGCCGCTTCCGTGGCGGCCAGGATTGCCGTGCGCGCTGCGAGCGACCCCGGGGGGCCGTCGCCGTCTTTCGTCCCACCGGTGAAGTCGGCCGCCCGGGTCTCGCGGACGTCGCGGGCCTGGTTGTCGAGGTTCTCGACGCTGATCCGGCTCAGTTCGCCGAGCGTCAGCCCGTGACCGATCACGAGGTCGGGCCGCTCGTTGTGTACGTGCACCTTGAGCGCACGCGCATCCCCGGCGACGAGCACGCTCTCGCCGATCGTGTCGAGATGATCCCGCAATGCGTCCACGTCGAGGCGCTCTCCCGGACGCGCCTGGAGCAGGTACATCGTCTCGTAACCGAAGCCCTCGTCGGCATGAGCGATCAGGGCCGATGCCTTCGCTCCGGCTCGGACCCGTCCCGAGGCATCGTCGAGCGGGACCTGGCCGAGCATGTACAGCAGCGCCCCCTGGAAGAGCCGGTACAGGCCCTGCCCGCCGGCATCGACGACGCCGGCCTCACGAAGAATGAGCAGGAGGCTCGGCGTCCGCGCGACCGATTTCTCCGCAGCGTCCACGGTGGCCGCGAGAACGACTTCGATGTCCTTGTTGCGTTCGGCAACCTCGACTGCGACGGCCGCCGATTCACGAATCACGGTCAGGATCGTTCCCTCGACGGGTTTCGCAACCGCGCCATACGCCGTCCGCGCTCCCTCGGACAGGGCGTGCGCGAGGTCGAGTCCGTTGAACTGACGCTTCCCGCCGAGACCGTCCGCCATGCCACGGAAGATCTGGCTCGTGATCACGCCCGAGTTCCCGCGGGCCCCCATCAACGCCCCGAAGCTGATTGCGTTGGCGATTCGCTCCGCCGACTCGCCGGCCACGCCCTCGGCTTCCTCGAGTGCCGCACGTACGGTTGCCAGCATGTTCGATCCGGTGTCGCCGTCCGGCACCGGAAAGACGTTCAGCCCGTTGATCTCGTCGACGTGATCGGCCAGGTTGGCCACCGCCGCGCGGAACGCCTCAAGCAGCCCGACGCCGTCGCAGGACTTGCGCATCAGCGTGGACCCTCGGCCGGATGGTCCGCGGGACGATCCTCGGCCGGTCCGGTCGAGATCTCCGTCGCCTCAGTGGGTGCCGTCGGCGGTGTCTTGCGCAAGCGGCGCGGCCGTGGGCTGGTCGCTGCGTCCGCGCTCAGCGAAGGCTCGACTCCCGGGTGAACGACCAGTCCGCCGACGTGGAGCCGCAGGTCCGCGACGTCGCGCCCGACGGCCCGACGGATGGTGTAACGAACGGCGGAGTCGACCTGTCTTGCCACTTCGGCGACGGGCAGCCCGTAGGCGATCTCGATGTCCAGCCCGAGGGACAGGTCGGCCCGGTCGAGATCGATCGATATCCCGGCGTGTCCGATTCCCAGCCATGCGAGCAGCCGATCGGAGGGCGTCGAGGCGAACCCGGTGACGCCGTACGACCCGAGCGTCGCAGCCCGTACGATATCGGCGATAGCACGGCGGGACACACTGGCGCCACCGGGCGGCGGGTCGTTCGGCACCGGGCGTGGCTCCTTCTCTGGCCGGCGGCACGGGATCGCGATCCCCGCTCAGGGCCGTGGTATCATACCGCCCCGCTCGGGCCCGATCGGCTCGTCGTGACCGAATCCCACTGTTCGAGGACACCATGGCCCGCACCTGCGCCATCTGTGGCAAGGCGTCGATGGGCGGCTTCAACCCTCAGTCGTCGGGGATGAACCGCGTCCGCGCTCACCGCCGCTACCAGCCCAACCTTCAGCCGTTCCTGCTCACCGAGAAGGGCGTGACGACCAAGGTCAAGGCCTGCACGCGCTGCCGGCGAACCGCGACCAAGGCGGCCCGCTGAGGTTCGCACCGACGAAATCGGTGCCCGGGCCCATGGCGGCCCGTGAGCTCCAATGACGACCGGCCCAGGGCCGGTCGTTTTGACGTCCGGCCGACAGAACGAGCGAGCGACCGCGCCACGAGCGACGCAGGCTGCGAGCGGATCAGCGCTCCTCGCTGTCCAGCCAGATGGTGAACGGGCCGTCGTTCACCAATTCGACTTCCATCTCCGCCCCGAAGCGCCCACGGGCGACCGGTACGCCGAGACCCGCCAACGCGGTCGCGAACCGCTCATAGAGCCGTTCGGCAACCTGCGCCGCCGCCGCCCCCGTGAATCCCGGACGACGACCACCGCGCGTGTCCGCGTACAGGGTGAGCTGGCTCACCACGAGCACGGCGCCGGCCACCTCAAGAAGCGACGCGTTGGTCCGGCCGGCAGCGTCCCGAAAGATCCGCAGCTCGGCACAGCGCCGGGCGAGACCGTCGGCCGTCGTCTCATCGTCGCCTGGTCCGACACCCACGAGGGCCACGAGGCCGGGGCCGATCGAGCCGACGCCGGAACCCTCGACGCGCACCTCCGCTCGGGAAACACGCTGGAGCAGGATCCGCACGTCCGCCTCCGCCTCGAGTGCAGCCGGGATCAGCGCCCGAGCACGGCCGCGGCGGCCCGCCACAGGCCGCCGATGATCGCGATCCACGGCACCAGGAAGAACGGCGTCGCGGACCCGCCGGCGACGCCACCCCAGGCCATGGCCATGATGACCACGACGCCGGCCCCGAACAGGCCCACGCCCTGCACGACGCTGGGCCACACGATCCGGCGCTGGAGTCGGGCGATCACCGCGGCGTCGTCGATCGCCCCGCTGAGCACCGCCCGATCCAGCTCCTCGTCGGCGGCACGGTCGACGAATCGACGGAACCAGCCGGGCGCGTGAACGATCGCCGCATACGCCACCGTGGCGTAGGCCAGCCCACCCAGGATGTCGACGACGTAGTGATCGGCCAGGTACACGATGGACAGCCAGACCAGAACGCCGTAGACGAGCAGCAGCCAGCCGGCCCGCCCGAAGTGGCGACGGGCGAACAGGAAGGCGAGGAACGGATAGCCGGCATGCAGCGACGGAAAGGCAGCGACGGGGTTCGGATTGATCTCATAGATCGCGTAGCTGTACAGGTACGAGCCCTCGAACCCGAACAGGGAGGCGAGCGTATTGAACCCCTCTGCCTTCAGGTAGGTGATGGCAGGCAGGCCGTCCGGCCCGGGAATGACACCCTGGTCGGCCGCCCACCACGGCGGCGCGACCGGCAGGAGCAGGTACGTCGCGAATCCGGCCATCGACAGCACGATCAGGGCGGCGACGAAGTCGTAATACGCACGCCGGCGCCGGATCCAGAGGAGGAATGCCACTGCGACGGGCAGGGGGAAGTGCAGGAAGTACATGACTGTTGCCGCGACCGCCCACGGATCCGTCCCGTTCGCCGGATGCAGCCAGTCCTGGAGCACCTGCGTCGGCAGGTGACCGAGGAACAGCCAGCGCTCGAGCGCGAGAACGTCCTCGACATGGACGGCCACGCCGAAGTTGTCGGCGTACCCGCGCATGAGCTCATAGGCGAGAAACAGTCCGATGAAGGGGATCCAGTCGCGTATGAACAACCGTCCCCGACCCAGGATGACGGCCGCGAGACCCAGGGCGATGGCCATCACGTCGGGCGTGATGGCGACCCCGCGCACGATCATCAGCGCGCTGAGGAGCACCACGTAGCCACCGATCATTGCCAGCAGGATTCGATCGTTGCGTCGACCCAGCCGCGCATCCGCCCGCGGGCCGGGACCGGTGGAGGCTGCCTCCTCGGGGCGAGCGGGCACGATGACCGCGCCGGCGTCGTCGATCACCGGTCGGTCCTGCGTCGCGCGGCAACGGCCGTCCGAGGTCGCGCGGCCTGAGCGGCCGCCGCCGTTTCAACCAGCTCGGCCAAGCGATCGCCGTAGCGGTCTCGCGCCGTCGGTTGCGCCGTGGTCGGGATCAGCACCACGAACGCGGGCTCGTCGGCGTCCAGAGCACCGTCGCCACGCAGGAGCAGCACCGGGATGCCGCCAGATTCCAGTTCATCGGCAAGCGACGTGGCAAGGCTGCGCGGCAGGCTGGCGAAGGTGACCATCGCGTCGCGCGGCGTCGGCGGCAGGCCGGCATTCAGGCCGTACTGGTAGCCCTCGTCGGCGAGGGCGCGCACGAGCCGGATCTCGCGACCCATGTCGTGGCCGCGCACCCACAACGCGGAGCCGACGACAAGAACGTCGGCGGCCTGGCCGCCCACCAGCTCGGCCGATTCGCGGTTGATCCCGCCGTCGACGTGGACCTCCCCGCCGTGCAGGCGATGACCGACATAGCCGCGGGCGGCCAGGACCTTGTCCGTTGCCACGTCGCGCATGAAGCTCTGCCCACCGAACCCGGGCTCGACGGTCATCACGAGGACGATGTCGAGAAGCGTCCGGTACGGCTCGAGCGCTTCGAGGGGGGTCGCCGGCCGAACAGCCAGGCCGGCCATCCGCCCGGCCGCGTGAATCCTGCGCAGCGTCGGCTCGATCGGCTCGTCGATCTCCACGTGGATTGTGACGGAGTCACAGCCCGCGTCGAGAAATTCGTCGATGTACCGACCGGGCTCACTGATCATCAGGTGGGCGTCGAAGGGAATCCGGGTCCGCCTCCGGAGGGCGCGGATGGTTCGCGCACCGAACGTCAGGTTCGGCACGAAGTGGCCGTCCATCACATCGAGGTGAATGCGATCCGCGCCGGACCGCTCGGCGCGACCGACCGCGTGGGCGAGGTTGCCGAGGTCGGCGTCCAGAATGCTGGCCGCCACCCTGGCGCGACCCGCGGCCACGCTACTCCCCCACCCCGATTGGCGCCGGCTCATCGCTGCGCTCGCCGCGGAGCGCGGCCAGGCTGGCATCGATGAGCAGCCGGCGACGATGATCCACCGCCGCGGCCGGCGGCTCTCCGGCTCGTTCCGCGGCCAGTTGCCCGCAGGCGGCCCCGATCTCCTGACCGCGGTTTCGCCGGATCGTCGTCTGGACGCCGGCGCTCCGGAGGTGCCCGGCAAAGGCTTCGATCCGGTCCATCGGCGACGCCCGCCACGGCGTATGGGCCACGGGATTCATCGGGATGAGGTTGACGTGGGCGCGCTGGCCACGCAAGAGCTCGGCCATCGCCGTGGCATCCAGATCCGTATCGTTCACCCCGTCGATCAGGGTGACCTCGTAACTGACCCGTCGTCCAGTCACTTCCGCGTGGTCGATCGCGGCCGCCACGACCTCGGCCACGGGCCAGCGTCGGTTGAGCGGGACGAGGACGTCACGCAGGGCGTCGCGGGCGGCATGGAGGCTCACCGCCAGCGTGAACTGCGGCCCCATGGCCGTCAGCCGGCGCATCCCCGGAACCACGCCCGAGGTGGACACGGTGATGTGCCGTGCTCCAAGGCCAAAGCGAGCCGGATCATTGAGCGCTTCGATCGCCTCGAGGACGCGATCCAGGTTGAGCAGCGGTTCACCCATGCCCATGAACACCACGTTGGTCAGATGCCGACCGTCGGCCGCGAGGCGACGCGCGGCATGGCGCACCTGGTCGACGATCTCGGCCGTCTCGAGGTCTCGGGTGAACCCGAGCTCGCCGGTGGCGCAGAACGGACAGCCCACCGCGCAGCCAGCCTGACTCGAGATGCACAGCGTGTGACGCTCACGGCGACCGGGGCCGGCCGGGTAGTGCATCAGGACGGACTCGATGAGCGCGCCGTCCGAGAGCCGATGGAGGGCCTTTTCGGTGTTGCCACCGTCGGCGAGGCGCAGCTCGGTATCGCCCACCGTGTCAAACCGAACCGCGGCGTCGAAGGCGTCGCGGAGTGCCGCGGGGAGCGTCGCGACGTCGGCCATCGTCGCGGCCGACGTCCGCCAGACCGCATCCTCCACCTGGCGAACGCGGTAGGCGGGTTCAGCGCGCTCCTCGAACCACGCCTGAAGCCGGTCCGGGGACAGTCCCGAGATGCCCGGTCGGGCGTCTCTGACGACGATCGGCTCGGATTGGGAGGGCGGCTGGGCGAGGGGCACGTCGCTCATCGGAGGCGGCATTGTCGCATGCGACCCGGTCACGCCTTGTCCGCAGTCCCGACGAGGTGCGGTCGGCCCCGGCGGAGCTCGGCGCCGCTCATCGGACGGCCGCCGGCGGGTTGGACCCGCACAAGCTCAAGGAC
>JANNUK010000422.1:0-2698 GCA_031395155.1 Chloroflexota bacterium
GGAGATCGAGCGAGCCAACGCGGCCCACCGCCACGGCGAGCCGGAGTAGACACGATCGGGGCGGTGCCCGATCAGCGTCAATAGGTCAGGACGCGGTCCGCCTCGAGGGCCAGTTCGATGAGCTTCGTCGGCGGGGCCATCTGGACCGGCAGACCGCCCAGGCCGTCCGCGGAGAGGCCCCGGGCCTTGCTCGACATGCCGGACGCGTAGAGGGTCGCCCCACCCGTCACCAGCGCATCGATGTGTTCACGGAAGGGGCCCGTTCCAATCCCGTGGCCGGCATCGAGCGTCTCAGGGCGAAGCAGCGAGACGCCATCCCCGGCGATGAAGACGTCGACCCCGTGACCCGCTTCGAGCGCCGAGCGCGCCACGAGCAGCCCCAGCGCGGCCCGCGTCGGATTCTCCGGTCCGGTCGCGATGTGGACAAGCAGGCGTGCCATGGTCCCTCCTTGATCTGGCCCCGTTCCGGCTACGATACGCCCGCCATGACTGAACATCCACCGAGCCTTGCCACGCCCTATCGCACGCACACCTGCGGCCAGCTGCGGGCGGGCGACGTTGGCGCTCAGGTGCGCCTGTCCGGATGGGTGCATCGTCGCCGAGATCACGGTCAGCTGATCTTCCTTGACCTGCGTGACCGCCACGGGATCACCCAGGTCGTCGTCGACGGCACGGATTCGCCGGCCGCCCACGACGTCGCCAGCCGGGTGCGCTCCGAATTCGTCGTATCGGTGTGGGGGACCGTGACGGCACGCCGTGCCGGGACCGAGAACGCCCGCCTCTCGACGGGAGCGATCGAGGTCCAGACGACGGCTCTCGAGATCCTCAACGAGGCCAAGACGCCGCCCTTCTACATCAACGATCCCGACGCCCCGGTTGATGAATCGCTCCGCCTGAAGTACCGCTATCTCGACATCCGCCGGGAGCCAATGCAGCAGCGACTTCTGCTTCGCAGCCGGCTCGTCCAGGCGATCCGCGAGGCGCACCACGAGAACGGATTCGTCGAGATCGAGACGCCCACACTCATCAAGTCGACCCCCGAGGGCGCCCGCGACTTCATTGTCCCGTCGCGGCTCCAGCCGGGCAGCGTCTACGCGTTGCCGCAGAGCCCGCAGCAGCTCAAGCAGATCCTCATGGTCGGTGGCGTCGATCGCTACTTCCAGATCGCGCGCTGCTATCGCGACGAGGACCTGCGCGGCGATCGCCAGCCCGAGTTCACCCAGCTCGATCTCGAGATGAGTTTCGTCGACGAGGCGACGGTGATGGAATTCGTCGAACGGATGGCGATTGAGGTCAGCCAGGCCGTGACCCCGGAGCGGCCTCTCCAGGAGGTGCCGTTCCCGCGGTTCACCTACGCCGACGTGATGGAGCGATTCGGGAGCGACAAGCCCGACCTGCGCTTCGGCATGGAGCTGGTGGATCTGGCGCCCGAGATTCCCGCACCCGATGGCGTACCGGCCTCGGGGTTCCGTGTGTTCGACGATGCGCTCGCCGGAGGCGGCCGCGTCAAGGCGATCGTCGCGCCCGGACTGGGCGACGCGCCGCGCAGCCGGATCGACGAATTGACCGAGACCGCGAAGCGCTTCGGTGCCAAGGGCCTCGCCCACCTTGCGGTGGAGGCGACGGGTTCAGTGAAGGGCCCGATCGTCAAGTTCCTCGGCGACGATCTCGCCGTGCGGCTGTGCGCACGAGCGGGTGCGAACCCGGGGGACCTCGTCCTCATCGTTGCCGATGGTGCCGACGTGGCGAACGAGGTCCTCGGACGGCTACGAACCGACCTCGGGGCCAGGCTCGGACTGGCGGATGCGAACGTCCTGGCGTACTGCTGGGTCCACCGTTTTCCGATGTACAAGTGGGACGTCGAGGGCGGTCGCTGGGACGCGACTCACAACCCCTTCTCGGGCGTCGTCCCGGAGGACGAGACGCTGCTCACGACCGTGTCCGGAGATCCGTCGCGACCCTCGCCCGAGGACCCGGCGGGACGTGCCCACGCTCTTCAGTACGATCTCGCGCTCAACGGCTGGGAGCTCGGTGGCGGCTCCGTGCGGATCTGGCGCCGCGACCTCCTCGAGCTGAGCTTCGCGCTCCAGGGCTACACCCTGGAACGGATGCGCAACATGTTCGGCGCGATGCTCGAAGCATTTGAGTACGGCGCGCCGCCGCACGGCGGGATCGCGCTCGGCATCGACCGCTGGGCCGCGCTGCTGGCGCACCAGACGAACATCCGCGAGGTGATGGCCTTTCCGAAGACCCAGTCAGGAACGGACCTCATGCTCGAGGCGCCATCGCCGCCCGATCCGGGTCAGTATGCAGACCTGGGCCTTCGCGTCGTCCCCGTCGAGGAACGGAAGGCGTAGGTGTCAGGGGGGATCGATTCGCCCGTCGGCGAGACGGCGCACCCCATCCTGGACCGGATCGCGGCGCGACCGCAGCTTGCGGCGCTGGCCGGGGCGATGTTCATCGCCTTTTCCGGCATCTTCTACCGGTTCGCCGAGGTCAGCCCCGAAACCGCGACGGTGTTCCGCTGCCTGTACGGCCTGCCGGTCCTGGGGGCCGTCGCGTGGCTGGAGCGGCGGCGTTTCGGCGGTCTGCCCGGGAGCAGTATCCGCCTGGCCGCCCTCGCCGGCGTCTTCTTTGCGGCCGATCTCCTGTCGTGGCACCACGCCATCGAGTTCGTTGGTGCCGGCCTGGCGACGGT
>JANNUK010000438.1:0-5545 GCA_031395155.1 Chloroflexota bacterium
GTCACCAAGCGCTTCGGGCCCGTCACCGCGGTCGACCGGATGGACCTCCAGATCGCGAACGGCGCGTTCTACAGCTTCCTGGGCCCGTCCGGCTGCGGCAAGACGACGACCCTGCGGATGATCGCGGGGTTCGAGCAACCGACGTCGGGCGAGATCCTGCTGGCCGGCCAACCGGTGGCCGGCATCCCGCCCTATCGCCGCAACGTCAACACCGTATTCCAGCATTACGCCCTGTTCCCGCACATGGACGTCATCCAGAACGTCGGCTACGGCCTGCGACAGCGAAACATCGGGCGCACCGAAGAACTCGAGCGGGCGGGCCGCGCCCTCGAGCTGGTGCGACTGACCGGGTACGAGCACCGCCGAACGTGGGAGCTGTCCGGCGGCCAGCAGCAGCGAGTGGCGCTGGCGCGGGCGCTGGTGAACCAGCCCACCGTGCTCCTCCTCGACGAACCACTCGGAGCGCTGGACCTCAAGCTGCGCAAGGAGATGCAGCTCGAGCTCAAGGCGCTCCAGCAGGAGGTCGGGATCACGTTCGTCTACGTGACCCACGATCAGGAAGAAGCCTTGACGATGAGCGATGTGATCATCGTCATGAACGAGGGCCGCATCCTCCAGGAGGGCAGCCCCACCGAGCTGTACGAGCGGCCCGTCGACACCTTTGTCGCGAACTTCATCGGGGTGTCGAACCCGATCAAGGGCAAGGTGACGGCCTTCGACGCCGCGACCCATCGGGCCGAGATCGAATCGGCCGGAGGTCTGCGCATCGCAGGCGTGGTCACGGACCGTGCGGCGCGCCCCGCGGCGGGGACGGAGGTCACCGTCGCGGTGCGTCCGGAACGCCTTCGCGTGGATGCGGCCGACACCCCCGAACCCGAGGGGTCCGGCTGGGTATCCGTCCCCGGGCGGATCCAGCAGGGGACCTATCTCGGCGAGCAGACCGAATATCGCATCGACACGGACGTCGTCGGCGAACTCATCGTTCGCCGCCAGAATGCCGCGGGGGCGGCACAGCACGTGGGACCGGGCGACGCCGTCGTTGTCCGGTGGCAGGAAGAGGCGAATCTGGTCCTCGTCGACTAGGTCGCACCAAGGAGGCATCGCGTGGCAGATCTCGAGCAGTACCTGAAGCGGATCTCGGAACACAAGGTCAACCGGCGCGGGTTTCTCGCGGCCGCCGGACTGACTGCCGGTGGGGCAGCGCTCGCGGCATGCACCCCGGGCACGGGCGGCGGGAGCAGCGCGGCTCCAACGGCCGGCGCGATCGAGGACTCGCTGTTCATCTACAACTGGTCCGAATACATCAACCCCGACAACATCGAGACCTACAAGGCCGAGTTCGGGGTCAAGACCGTCCAGTACGACATCTACTCCAACAACGAGGAGTTGATCGCCAAGCTCCAGGGCGGGGCGAGCGGCTACGACCTTGCGTGCCCGACGGCCGAGTACGTCCCGGGCATGGTCGAGGAGGGCTTCCTGGCCAAGCTCGACCTGTCGAGGATCCCCAACCAGAGGCACATCGATCCGGCGTTCCTCGATCTCGCCTGGGACCCGACCAACGAGTACCAGCTGCCGAAGGACTTCGGCACGACCGGCATCCTCTACCGCGAGAAGCTGACCGGGAAGCCGGTCGTGTCGTGGCAGGAGCTGTACGACCTGACGCTTGGCGAGTTCACGGGCAAGACCGTCATGGTCGACTCGATGGGCGACGTCTTCGTGATGCCGCTCAAGATGCTCGGCTACTCGCTGAACTCGGTCGAGAAGACCGAACTCGAAGAGGCGCGCACGATCCTGCTCGAACTCGCGCCCCATATCCTCGCGCTCGACTCGGATACCTACCAGGTCAAGCTGGCCTCGGAGGAGGCGGCTCTCTGTCTCGGCTGGACCGGCCCGCTCCTCGACCTGCGCGCCGACCCCGCGACCGCCGACACGGCCTACTCCGTCCCAAGCGAGGGTTCGCTCTTCTGGCTCGACACGTGGGTCATGATGGCCGACGCGCCGCACCCGAATGCAACCTACGCCTGGTTCGACTTCATCCATCGCCCGGACATCCAGGCTCTGGAGACCGAGTGGAACGGGTACGCGACGCCGAATGTCGAGGCCCGCAAGCTCGTGTCGCAGGAGCTCCTCGACGATCCGGCGATCTTCCCGCCAGAGTCGGTCATGCCGAGCCTCGAGGGCGCGGAGGACACCTCGGGCAACAATCAGCGGCTCGACATCTGGGCCGAATTCAAGCAGTCGATCGGCGGCTGACCTCCCGCTGATCGTCGACGAGGCGAGCGGGACCGCGGATGGCCGCGTCCGCAACCACGCCCGCAGCCGACCGAGAGAGAGGAGGGCGGATCCGATCCGCCCTCCTCACGTTCCTGCTCGTCCTTCCCGCAGGGGCCTGGTACCTCGTCCTGCTGATCGCCCCCCTGGCGATCATCACGATCTTCAGCTTCGGCGTACGCGCCAAGAACGGTGGCTACGCGCCGGCGTTCGTGCTGGACAACTACGCCGCGATCCTGGGCGACCTCCAGAAGGCGGCGCCGTTCACGACGAGCCTGTCCATGGCGATCGGCGGCACGATCGGCTGTCTCCTCATCGGCCTGCCGCTGGCCTACTTCATTGCGACCCGGGCCGGACGGCGCAAGGGGCTCTTCATCCTGCTCCTCGTCATCCCGTTCTGGACCAGCTTCCTCATCAGGACCTATTCGTGGCTGATCGTCCTCGGCCCCGGCAGCCTGGGTGGATTCATCGGCGACCTCGTCGGCGACGACAGCTTCCGGATCCTCGGAACGCCGGTGGCCGTTCTCATCGGGCTGATCTATGGCTACTTGCCGCTCATGGTGTTTCCGCTTTACGTGACGCTCGAGCGCATGGATCGCACCCTCGTGGAGGCGTCCAAGGACCTCGGCGCCGGGCGCTGGGCGACCTTCCGCCAGGTCACCCTACCCATCGCGTTGCCCGGGCTCGTCACGGGCAGCATCCTCGTGTTCATCCCGATGATGGGTGAGTACGTCATCCCGCAGATCCTCGGGTACGGTCGTATCTACCTCGTCGGCAATGCACTGGTCACCGACTTCCTCGAAGCCCGGAACTGGCCCGGGGGAAGTGCGAAGGCAGTCATCCTCATCTTCGTGATGATGATCACGGTCACGTTCTACACGTGGTTCGTGAACCGCGGCCGGAAGGGCCGCGAAGTCAGCGTCCTGTGACCGCGCCTGCCCTCGCCCGCGACGCGCTCGTTGCACGGACGACGACGTCCCCGCGGCGCCCAAAGGTCGACCGCGAGACCATCGCGGTCGAGATCTGGCTGCGCCTTCAGGCTTCCCTGGTCTACGCCTTCCTGTACCTGCCGATCGTCATCGTCGTCGTCTTCAGCTTCAACGCCAACAGCCTCGCGACGATCTGGACGGGCTTCAGCGTGAACTGGTATCCGACGGCGCTGGCCAACTCGGTGGTCCAGAACGCGCTTGCGAACAGCTTCATCGTGGCGGTCCCGAACGCCATCCTGGCGACCCTGTTCGGGACGATGGCCGCCCTCGGCCTCCAGCGGGTACCGCGCAGGGTCAGGATCGTCTTTGATGCGGTGACCTACATCAGCATCATCATCCCCGAGATCGTGATCGCCCTGGCCACGCTGGTCCTATATGCGACCGGATTCGGGTTCATCGAGGACACGTTCGGGCTCAAGCTGCGGTTCGGGCACGTGACGATCATCGCGGCGCACATGCTGTTCAACACCAGCCTCGTGCTGCTGCTCGTGCGGGCACGGTTGTCGGGCATGGACCGAACCCTGGTCGACGCATCGGCCGACCTGTTTGCGACCCCGTGGCGGACGTTCCGCCAGATCACGTTCCCCCAGCTCCTTCCCGGAATCATGGCCGGGTTCCTGTTGGCGTTCACCTTCAGCTTCGACGACTATGTGATCACGACGTTCACGTCGGGCCCGGGTTCGTCGACCCTGCCCCTGTGGGTGTTCGGCCAGGTCAAGCGGAGCGTCTCGCCCGAAACCAACGCAGTGGCCACGATCATGCTCCTGTTCACCCTGGCGATGTTGTTCGTCGGACAATTCCTGCTGCTGCGCAACAGCCGCCGGACCCAGGGTCGGGGCGGTGCCGGTATGGCCGGCATGATCGCCGAGCAGCGCTAAGCCGCGGGGAGGGAGGGTCGCCGGTAAGCCCCAGATCAGATGTCGTCCCACGTCCCACGATCGCACCGTTCAGGAGAATCGCGATGGACAGATCCGAGTTTCTGAAGCACCAGAATGCATATCTCCGCGGGCACATCAGCCGTCGAACCTTCCTCGGCGCCACCGGCCTCGGCGCCGCGGCCGCGGTCGTCGCCGCGTGCTCGCCGCCCACGGCGAGCGTCGGCCCGACCCCCCCGCCGTCGGCGCCGCCCGGCGGGGAGCCGAGCGCTCCGCCGAGCATCGACCCGACGGCGGACTGGACACCCCCGGAGGGCGTCGATCTTGGCGACACCCTGAACCTGACGTCCTGGTTCAACTACCACGATCCAGCGACGCTCGCGGAATTCACGGCGCTGACCGGAGTCCAGGTCAACCTCGAGACGTTCGGTTCGAACGAGGAGATGCTGGCGAAGCTCCAGGCCGGGGCAACGGGCTGGGACGTCCTCGTCCCGACGAACTACACCTTCGAGACCTACGGCAGCCTCGGGATCCTCGAGCCGCTCGATCTCTCGAAGTTGCCGCATTTCGCTCGCGACCGCTACGAGGCGCGCTTCCTCGAGCCGGCCATCTACCCCGCGGGCTCTGGCGATCTGTACGGGGTGTCGAAGGATTGGGGCACCACGGGCTACGTGATCAACACGGCGAACGTGACCAAGCCGATGGCCACGTGGAAGGACTTCTGGGACCTCGCGCAGACCGACTACAGCCGCAAGGTGATGATCCACGACTATCAGCTCACGTCGATCGGGAACGCCCTGAAGTACTTCGGCTACTCGTTCAACTCGGTCGACCCGAACGAACTGGCGAAAGCCGAGGAGCTCCTCCTCGCGGTCAAGCCCCACCTGTTCGCGATCTCGTCGGACTACCAGCCGTCGATGCGGGCAGGCGATGCGTGGATGTCCATGGCCTGGACGGGCGACGCGGCTCAGCTGAACCGCGACATCCCGTCGATCCAGTACGTGATCGGCACGGAGGGCGGTGAGATCTGGTCCGACTTCTTCGCCGTCATCGCCAAGGCCCCGAATCGCGAGGCGGCCTACGCGTTCATCGACTACATGTGCTCCTCCAAGGTCATGGCGAAGGACGCCGAGTTCCACGGCTATCCCGTCGTTGACTCGGCGGCCACGGCACTGCTCCCGGCCGCGTTCACGTCGAACACGATCATCTATCCCGACGCCGCGACCCTGGCGCCGCTCGAGTTCGGCGCTGCGGTCACGCTCACGGACGAGAACCGGGCGGAGTTGTGGGCGCGAGTCAAGTCGGCCTGACCGCACGTCCCGGCGGCACGAACCAGGGGCGGTGGCGAGCTCGACTCGCCACCGCCTTCCTGCTCATGCCATCCGGAGCGTGGTTCGTCATACAGCTCGT
>JANNUK010000446.1:0-4193 GCA_031395155.1 Chloroflexota bacterium
CCGCTCCGGAGACCCCGGCATGAGCCGGAACAGCACGAAGTTGATCAGGATGATGGCGACGATCGTGACCGCCGCCTGGCCGAGCCTCCGCGCGATAAACGATCCGCCCACGTCAGGCGCGATATCGATGGGGCCGCCTCATGGCGACCCCATCAGGTGTTCGACCCTTTCGGGCCGGGGTCATTCCTCTTCGGAAGCGGCGGTTGCGCTACGCCGGCGCATGACCACGAGTCCGCCCGCGATGATCACCACGAGCGCGCCGATCCCAAGGATCAGCGGGATTGAATCGGATGACGTGTCGTCGCCGCCCGGAGTAGTGGGTGCAGCGGTCGCCCCTGGTGAGGCTCCCGGCGCAGTCGTTGGGGCTGGCTGGGCCGACAGGTCGGTGAGCTTCGTGTAGCCGCCCGAGCCGTATCCGAACAACGGTGTGCCACCCTCGCTGGGTTGCAGCGTCCAGCCACCGAACCGGTCGGTCCGGTAGGCGTGGAGCTCCGCGTCGTAGTACATGATGATGTAGGGCGCCTCGTCGTACGTGAGGTTCTGCATCTCCTTGATCTGGGCGAAGCGCGTCGCCTCGTCGGCTTCGGCGCGCTGGAGCAGGAACAACTCGTCGTAGCGCGGGTTGTCGTAGAAGCTGTCACTGAAGCTGCCGATCTGCTCGCCACGGAGGACATTGAGCAGTGAGGTCGGATCGGGGTCGCCCACCCAGCCCCACAGCTCGATGTCGAAATTGGCCAGCCCGCCAGCCTCGGGCGGGAGCAGGTCGTCGAGGAGCTTGCCTTCCTCGGTCACGTACGCGTCGACGCCGACGCCAAGCTCGGCCCACCACTCCTTGATGAACTGGGCATTGGTGGCGTTCTCGGCCTCGGAGTCCGGCCAGGTCACGCGCAGCGTGATGACGTTGCCGTCCTTGTCGAGGCGCTTGCCGTTCGCGTCGAGCGGGTATCCGGCCGCATCGAGCCGCCTGTTGGCCTCCGCGATGTCGAACGTGCGCGGCTTGTCCGGGGCCGTGTGCCAGCGCGTGTGGAACGGCGGCACGATGGTGGTGCCCGGCTCCCCGAACCCGCCGAGCGTCACGTCGACGAGCTTCTGCTGGTCGATCGCCCAGGCCAGCGCGTCGCGGAACGCCGGATCCTGGAGCGCCGTGGTGGATGCGCCACCGCCCTCGATGGGGCCGCGGTTGTAGGTGTTGAACGCGATCTCGGAATAGCCGTTCGAGATGCCCTCGACGACCTGGATGTTCGGGTCGCCCTGGAGCGCCGTGAACTGGTCGGGCTGGATCCCGCGGACATAGTCGATCTCGCCGCTCTTGAGAGCCTGGACCGCGGTGTCCATCGCCTGGAAGGTCTGGATCACCACCTGGTCCGCCGCGCCCTGCTCGCCCCAGTAATTGGGGTTGCGCGTAAAGGTGATGTGGTCGCCGGGCTCCCACTCGGTGGCCTGGTAGGGGCCGGTGCCGACGACGGGTGGTTCGTTGAGGAACGGCGTGGAACCTTCGGCGCTGCCGATCTCGTCTAGGGTAAGCCCGTCCCAGATGTGCTTGGGCAGGATCGGCACGTACGCCTGGAGGAGCAGCGTATTGGCGAATTCGGTCTCGACGACGAACGTCGACGCATCCGGGGCGCTCACGGACTTGATCCCGGCGTTCGTGAGATACGCCTCGAGATACCCCGCGCCCAGGTAGTAGCCGTCTTCGGATGCATCGCTCTTGGCGGTCGCATCGATCACGAGCTGGTAGGTGTACAGGGCGTCGGCCGACGTCGCCGGCGTTCCGTCCGACCATTTCATCCCGTCACGGATGTGGAACGTCCACGTCAGCTGGTCGTCCGAGACGGACCAATCGTCGGCGAACCCCGCCACGGGTTCGAGATCCGGGCCGAAGTTGAGGAGCAGGTCGTAGTTGAGGGTGAAGACCTCGAAATCGACGACCAGGATCGAGCTGAACGGGTTGAGGACCTGCAGGTCCTGGTCCGTCCCGGCGCGAAGGATCAGATGGTTGCTGGCCGTTGCCAGCCTGGCCGCCGGCAGGACCGCCGACAGGACGAGCCCGAGGGCAACCAGAACCCTGGCCGTCCGAGTGCGGATTGGTGAACGCATGCTTGGTCCTCCTCGACATGATCGGCCCGTCGCGGACCGCGCCGCTCAACGGGCGTCCTCCACCCGGCATTGCAGGCACTCTTACACGCATCGAGCGTGCGGCGCAACCGGCGGGCGCATATGGCGCGCCGACCGACAGGACCACCGGCCGGCGCGGGCTCGATCAGGCCCCCTGAACGCTCAGCGAGCGGTCATACCGCTCGCCTGGCGAGCAGAGCGCGGCGGGCAGCGGCACGCGGTTCAGCAAGCGTCGCCGAGTTCGGAGATCAGTCGTCGGAGGTCACGACCTCCTCGACATCGAGCGTGCCGGCGCCGGCATCGAGCGTCGCCAGCGCACCGAACGGCACGGTGGCATGGTGCTTCCCGTGACCCACGGGCAGCCCGACGAGGACCGGAATGCCCAACGGCTGGAGCAGCTCTTCGAGGACGTCCTCGATGGAGAGTGAGCGGGTGTAGCCGGACGGTTTCTGCTCGATGTGGGGCAGCACGATGCCGGTGGCCTGCTCGAGGATCCCCGCGTTGCGCAGGTGTGTGAGCGGGCCGTCGAAGTCCTCGGGCTCCACCGGGATGTCCTCGAGGACCAGGATCCGGTCGCGGGCGTCGATCTGGATGCGCGTCCCGATCGTCGAGGCCACGAGCCCGATGCAGCCGCCGGTCAGGCGCCCTGTCACGCGCCCGGGCGCGAGCGTCCGCACATACGGATCGTCGGGGTCGTGCCGGATCGGGCCGTACGGTTCGTCGCTGAACAGGGCCCGCTGCAGGGTCGCCTTCGAGAAGGCGGACGTCTCCGGGTCGCCGACACCGGACGCTCCGTTCGAATAGAACGAGATCCCGCCGCTCCAGCGCTGCCGTGCGAGATGGATCGTGGTCAGGTCGCTGTACCCGCAGAAGGCGCTTCGGCTCGTCGCGAACACGCGCTCGTCGAGGAGAGGGATGAGGCGCGGGGTGCCAAAGCCGCCCTGGAACCCGAAGACGGCTCGGATCGCGGGGTCTGCCAGGGCGGCATGTAGGTCCGCCGCACGATCGACATCGTGGCCGGCGAGATAGCCATGGCGATCGTCGATGTGTGCACCGAGACGCACCCGGAGCCCCCACCCTTCCAGCCCGGCAACCGCGCGTTGGAGCTCGCTGCGATTCGCCCACGGGCTCGCCGGTGCGACGATTGCGACCGTGTCGCCGGGACGCAACCGGGGCGGCTTCGGAACGGAGTCGCGATCACGTGCCATGGTCAGACCATATAGCTCGTGACGGGGTCGCGTTCGAGGAGGATGGGCCGGTCGATCCGGAACCGCTCGAGGTCGGGGTCCGATGGGCTCGACCCGTCGGCGATCCGCTCCGCCAGGATCTGCCCGAACAGCGACGCGAACTTGAATCCATGGGCCGCCCCCAGGGCGACGTGGACGCGGGGCTGGTCGGGCAGGCGATCCAGGACGAAGTCGCGGTCCGGGGTCAGGGTGTACAGGCACGTCTTGGTGAGCAGCGGCGGCCCGGCCATCGTGGGGAGGCGGCGCGCCACGAAGGACATCGCCCGTTCAAACGCCGCGTCGTCCCGATCGAAATTCCTCGTGTCCGGATCCACGAGTTCACCGCCGACGTCCTGGGCGACCTTCGGTCCGGGTTCGCCGTACGTCGGGAACCCGTAGTAGCACGGGTCGTCCATCCAGATCCAGATCGGGAAGCCATCGGGGCTGAACGACGCGGGATCCGGCGACGCGATGTAGGTGACCTGCTCCTTGGTCACGGCCAGTGGCAGCTGTCGATCGAAGGCACGGAGGAGCGGGTTCGTCCAGGCGTCGGCCGCAATCACCAGGTGGCCGGTCGAGATCCGATCGCCGTGCTCGGTGTCGATCTCGATGTCTCCGCCCGACCCGCGCAGGGCGACGACCCGGGTCCGATCGCGCAGCGTGGCGCCGTTGGCCAGGGCCCGGCGCTGGTGCGCCGCATTGCCGCGGTTCGGGTCCGCCAGCCCCGACTCGGACTGGTAGACGACGATCGTGTCGTCATCGAGCCGCCACTGCGGCCAACGACGCATCGCGCCCGCGGCGTCCAGTCGATCGAACGACACACCCTCGGCAGCCATGCTCTCGGCATAGTCC
>JANNUK010000458.1:0-3467 GCA_031395155.1 Chloroflexota bacterium
GTAGCGACCACTAACGCGGGAGCCGTAGCCTTTGGCCATGAACTTCGTCGTCGCGCGTAACCCCGATCCGGACTCGCGGCTGCCCTACCTGGTCCGGCTTCCCATCGACGGTGGCCTGATCCTCAAGGTCCGCGACACCTGGCCTCGGACGAGTCGCGTCTTCTGCGCCCGAGTCGAGGGCGGCTGGCCAGCGGAGGCCAAGATCCTCGAGGAGGTTCCCGTCACGCTCTGCCGGCGCAGAGGCGTGGCCATCGATCTGGTCCTCGACCGGCCACGTGAGAACCGCTCGCAGTTCGTCTTCACGACCCTGCCTTCGGGACGGGAAGGCATCTTCTGGCAGACCCGCAAGGTCGTCACGACCGCGCGACCGGGCGCCCGCATCCCGGGCCGACGTGCAAGCGGCATTTCCGAGCTTGTCATCGTTGTCGACAGCCGCGAGCACTACCCCTATCGGTTCTCAAAGCAGCAAGCGACGACCGTCCGCGCCGCGCTCGCTGCCGGCGACTATGCGGTTCGGTCGCAAGCCGGGATGCCGGTCGCCGTGGTCGAGCGAAAGTCGCTGACGGACCTCGCCGGCTCCCTCAACAACGGCACCCTGGTGTTCGAGCTGGCGAAACTCGCTGAGATGCCCCGCGCGGCGGTCGTCGTCGAAGACCGGTACGGAAACCTGCTGAAGCACGCGTATGCCCCGGCCGGCTTCCTGCCGGACATGCTCGCCCGCGTCCAGGTTCGGTACCCGGAGATCGCGATCGTCTTCCTCGAGACGCGGCCGCTCGCAGAGGAGTGGACGTTTCGATATCTCGGCGCGGCGCTGGCCGAGTACGAATCCGAGCAACACACCGGGACACAGATGCGTGCCGCCGAGCTGCCGTTGGACTATACGGCCGTCGGCCCGCCGCCCTCGAAGAGGCGACGGAAGACAGGCGCGTGACCGCGGGTCACGTACGGGCGACGTGGTGCTCCAGGCGCCCCGCTGTCGCGCCTGCTGGGACGCTCTTAAGCCCCGCAGAGCCTTTCCAAATCAGCGAATCAGGAATGTGCTCGATCGGAGCTATGTGCTCTTGGGCTTGAGGCCGATAGAGCCCATGACTGAGCAGATTCCCGATCAGTTCCCACTCGGGAAACCACAGCGGTTAGATGGGCAGGCCTATGAGTCCCCTGCTCTACCATTCCCAGTCGGCTGGTACCAACCAGCGACACGGGTGTACATCTGCCATCCTCCGGCGACAACAAACCATCCGAGCCGTGGGCAGGGTGAGGAACGAACACTTGAGACCGGAACGATCCTCGATCGATGATGCAGCGACCCACGACGCCGACGAGGCCGCGTCGACGGACGTCCTGCTGCGACTCAGGCTCAGCCCGGCCGACGCACGGTACGGTGGCGACCTTGTCGCCGGTTCGACGGCGATGGCCATCTTCGGCGATCTCGAGACGGAACTGGCGATCCGCACCTACGGCGACGAGGGCCTGTGCGTCGCGTATCACTCCGTCGAGTTTCTCGCACCGCTTCGGCCCGGCGACTTCATCGAAGGTCGGGCACGGATCGTGTCCGCGGGTCGGACGAGCCGTCGTGTTCAAGCCGAGATCCACAAAGTGATCGAGGCCGGGCCGGATGGGCGCGGCCGGGTCCTGGATCCGCCGATCCTCGCTGCCCGGGCGGAGGCGACCATCGTGTCCGGGCGGCGCGGCGACGGGTGATGCACCAGAGTCTCGTCGACGGGCTGCGGCAGGCGGTCGGCGCGGGCCCGGACCGTCCCGCAATCCAGGCCGCGGGGACCGTCTGGTCGTACGCCGACCTCTGGGCGCGGAGCGGGTGGATCGGCGCGGCGCTGCTGCGGCGGGTCGGGCTGCGACCGGGCGATCGCGTCGGCATCCTCGGGCAGAACGACCCGACCTACCTGGCGGCCTATTTCGGGATCCTTCGCGCCGGGTGCGTGGCCGTGCCACTCAACCAGTTCCTCATGGCCGACGAACTCGCCGACCAGCTCGAGCTGGGCGGCGCGCGTCTCTGCCTCGTGGGCCTGATCGATGACGCGACCGCCGGCACCGTCTCTCGCCGTGTGCCGGCGGTCGCCATCGGCGACCTCCTCGACGAGATCGACGGTCCGCTCCCGCCGATCGACCCACGCTCGGATGCGACCGTGCTGCTGACGAGCGGGACGACGGGTACGCCCAAGGGCGCCGTGCAGACCCACGCCACGATGCGCCACGCCACCGCCGAACTGCAGCGGGCGCTGCCGTTCTCCACGGAGGACGTCATGCTCGCGTTCCTGCCGTTCTTCGCGGCCATCCCGGAGCAGATCCTGCCGACCCTGCTGACCGGCGGTGCGGTCGAAGTCCTCCCGCGGTTCGAGCTCGCCCTCGTGGAGGAGGCGTGCAGCCGAGCGACGGCATTCGACGCGGTCCCGACGCTGATGGCACGGATCCTGGACGGCGTCGACCACGCCCGGCTGGCGCGCCTGCAGTGGCTGATGTTCGCGTCGGAGCCGATGCCGCCCTCGCTCCTGTTCCGGTGGTGGGAGACGCTGCCGGCCGTTCGCACCTACGAGTTCTACGGCATGACCGAGATGCTCACGATCACGGTCGCGACGCCGGACACGCTTCGCGCAGCGCCCGACAGCGTCGGGCTGCCGTTCCCGGGGTCCACGGTCTCCGTCGTGGATACCGACGGCCGTTCGCTACCCATCGGGGAATCAGGCGAGGTGGTTTGCGCAAGTCCGGCCCGGATGCGCGGCTACCTGCCGGACGGGATCGATCCGGGCACCTGGAGCCTGCCCTCCGGAGCGATCCGAACCGGAGACCTCGGGCGATTCGATGAGGATGGACACCTCGTGCTCACGGGCCGGATCAAGGACCTCATCATCAGCGGCGGGATGAACATCGCACCGACCGAGATCGAGTCCGTCGCGGTGAGCCATCCCGGCGTCGCCAGCGCAATGGCCGTGGGCATCCCCGATGTCCGGTGGGGCGAGACCCCCATTGTCGTCGCGATCCCGAAGCGGGGCGCAACGCTGACGCCGGCCGAGCTGCTCGCCTATTGTCGTGAGCGGCTCGCCTCGTACAAGCGCCCCTCCGGTGCGGCGCTCGTCGAGCGGTTCCCGATGACCGGGATCGGCAAGGCCTCGAAGGCGGCGCTCCGTGACGATATCATGCGTGGAGACCTGGAGATCATCCGTGCCGGCTGACATCGCCGGCGTCATGTCGACTGCGGCTGTAGGGCAACTCCTCGAGGAGGCGACGCGACGATGGCAGGCGTAGACGAGGTCCCAGGTGGCGCGGCGCCGGACGCGCTGGCCGCCGCGGAGGCGGAGTGGCGGTCCGGTCAACTCGCCGCCGACTTTGCCCGCATCCCACCGCGGCGGACCGAGTTCACGACGCTTTCCGGCCTCGACATCAAGGACGTCTACACGCCGAGCGACGTCGCCTCGATCGATCCGTTGACTGATATCGGGCTGCCCGGTGCC
>JANNUK010000490.1:0-1790 GCA_031395155.1 Chloroflexota bacterium
GCATAGGCGGCGTGCCCGGCGCTCCGTACCTCGTATTCGACGAGCGCCTCGGGAATCCGCCGCTGGTCCACGACCAGGAGCTGGGTGTCCGAATCGAACCGGAACGAGGTCCGAAAGCCGGCCGGCAGGGCCACCCCGCCCGAGCCCGTCTCGGCCGCCGCCAGCGCCTGGGCCGTCCCCTCGGGATCGAGGAGTGCGCTGGCCGCCGCAATCGAACTACGCTGGAGCACCGACGCGGCACCGGCCACGGTCGCCGCGGTGTGCAGCAACTCCCCCGCGAAATCGCGGAAGAAGCGGCGCCGAGCCTGGTCGGGGACGGGCGCCTCCGATTCCGACCCGGGCGTCCCAGGCCGCGGCGTCCCAGGCCGCGGTGTCCCCGGCGTCGGTTCGTCGTTCACGGGATCGTGCGGGTGCCTCGAGCCTGGTAGATCAGTAGGTGAGGACGCTGGTCACGCGGCGGCCGTCGAGCCGCGAGCGACCCTTGAGGAAGTCGAGCTCGACCAGGAATGCCAGGCCCACGACGTCTCCCTTGAGGCGCTCCACCAGCTCGATCGTCCCGTGCACCGTACCGCCGGTCGCCAGGAGGTCGTCCACGATGAGCACCTTCTGGCCCGGCTGGATGGCGTCTCGATGGATCTCGAGCGTGTTCGAGCCGTACTCGAGCGAATACTCGATCGTGATCGTTTCGGCCGGAAGCTTGCCCAGCTTGCGAACCGGAACCAGGCCGGCGCCCAGTTCGTAGGCCATCGCCGCGCTGAAGATGAAGCCGCGCGATTCCATGCCCACGACGAGGTCGATCTGCTCGCCGCGGTACGGCTCGAGCATGAGGTCGATCGCCTCTTTGTAGGCCGCCGCGTCCTTCAGGACGGTGGTGATGTCGTAGAACAGGATTCCGGGCTTCGGGAAGTCGGGAATCTCGCGAATCTTGGCGCGAAGCTCCTCGGCGGACATTGGTATCGGGGCCTCCACAGTTGGTCGGGGCGCGTGACGTCTGCCGACGCGACCTGGGCAAGAGCGCCGTCCGCAGTCTACCGCAGCATGCCGGCTCAACCAGCGCCTGGTCCGGCACATGTTCCAGACACATCGAGAGCCCCGGGCAGGACGGTAGAGACCGATCCGTCACGGAGCCTGGTCAACATCTGCCGCTCGCCCTTGCCACCCGTCCTTGATTACTCCCGGCAATGAAATCGGGCGTCGGCGAGCGTGACGGCCCACCGATTCCGACGTTCTGGGTGGAGTGCCACGCTCGCTGTGCCGGTATCTGATTAGCGGGGGTAATGACCAGGTGTTGCGCACATCCCGGAAAGCACGCCCCCGCGCATCACACCTCGAGCGGGTCGGACACCGCCGACGACGCGCTACCCGATCTCCGTGCGTGGGGGATGCAGCCGGGGAGCCAGCAGGAACCCGATCAACGCGACCACGACGCTCATGGCGATCGCCGAAGCGAGACCCGGTCCGGGCCCGGCACCGGCTCGGACGGCGGCGGCGATCATCGCCCCGGCGATCCCGGTGCCGAGGGCCGCGCCGAGCGCGTCGGTCAGCGACAGGCCGGCTGTGGCAGTACCCTGGCCGTCCTTTGGCACATCGCGCAGGATGATGAGCGCGAACTGGGCGTAGGTGAGTCCCATGCCGAAGCCGGCGACCGCAAACGCGGGTACAGAGATCCAGGCGGGAACGCCCGGCAACAGCACGGCCCCAAGCGCGGCGCTGCCGAGCGCGACGACTGGAAAGCCGCGCCGCACGAACCACTCGGGAGGGAGGCGCCGAGACAGGCGCGCCTGCGTCCA
>JANNUK010000516.1:0-2451 GCA_031395155.1 Chloroflexota bacterium
CAAGCGTCCTCGCGCAGCGCATCAGTTACGCGGGCGAACTGGGCTGGGAGCTCTACGCGGACCGGTCGCGGGCGATCAGCGCCTGGGACGGACTTGTCGAAGCGGGCCAGGAACACGGTCTGGCGCTCGTGGGCTACCGCGCGCTCGACTCGCTGCGGATGGAGAAGGGCTATCGCTACTACGGCACCGACCTGACCATGCTCGACACCCCGCTGGAGGCGGGGATGTTGCCGTTCGTCGCGCTCTCAAAGCCCGAGTTCATCGGTCGCGAGGCGCTCCTTGCTCGTCGGGACGGCGCGCCCCCGACGAGCCGGATCCGCACGGTCGTCATCGGCGCCGATGACGCCTATCTCCCGATTTACGGCGGCGAGGCGGTTCGCGTGGCTGGCGCGGTCATGGGGCGCCTGCGCAGTGCGGCCTATGGATTCAGCGTGAATCGCACCGTCGGCTACGTGTATCTTCGGTCGAACCTGGCGGAGGGCACGGAGATCGAGGTGGACATGTTCGAGGAGCGGATCCCGGCGGTCATCACCGCAGACGTGCTGGTCAACCCCTCGGGCGACCGGATGCGCGGCTGAGGCGGGCAGGACGAGGTGCGCTTCTTTGCGGGCCGCGAGAAGGCGAAGGGGACGCGGATCTTCTATGCCACCGACGTCCACGGTTCCGAGCGGACGTGGCGCAAGTTCCTCAACGCAGCGAAATTCTACGAGGCCGACGTCCTCGTCATGGGCGGCGATGTCATGGGCAAGGTGACGATCCCGATCATCCGTGAGGGTTCCGGCCGGTACCGGGCGACGATTCATGGGCGAGTCGAATCGCTCCAGGGCGATGCCGAACTGGATGCAGCCCGCGATCGTATCGGCTTTCTCGGGATGTATCACACGATCATGGACCAGGACGAATATCGGGAAGTCCAGGGCGACACCGAACGCGTGGAGGCCCTCTTTCGAGACCTCGCCATCAGGCGACTCGAGTCGTGGATCGATCTGGCCGAAACGAAGTTGGCCGGAACCGGCGTGCGCTGCTACGCGACGGGCGGCAATGACGACCTGACCGAGGTGATGGCCGTGATGGATCGGTCGGACACGAAGGCGTTCGTGGCGTCCGAGGGGCGGACGGTCGACCTTGACGATCGACACCAGATGATCAGCCTGCCGTATGTCAATCCGACGCCGTGGAACACGCCGCGTGAGGCTCCGGAGGAGGAACTCGCGGTGATGATCGAACGGCTGACCGCCGGGATCACCGACTTCGGGCACACGATCTTCAACTTCCACGCGCCGCCGATCGACTCGACGCTTGACACCTGTCCGATGCTCGATGCGAACACGGACCCACCGTCGCAGGTTGTGGTGGGCGGCCAGCCGGTGCTTTATGGGGCCGGCAGCAAGTCCGTGAGGGAAGCGGAGGAGCGTCTCCAGCCGATGCTCGGGCTGCACGGACACATCCACGAGTCGCAGGCAGCCGCGAAGGTCGGGCGGACGCTGGTCCTCAACCCGGGGAGCGAGTACGGCGAAGGT
This sequence comes from Chloroflexota bacterium, assembly GCA_031395155.1. Lineage (GTDB taxonomy): Bacteria > Chloroflexota > Limnocylindria > Limnocylindrales > CSP1-4 > CAKKPP01. Next base: position 1,521 of record JANNUK010000516.1, read on the forward strand.
GTCCTGCGCGGTTGCCTGATGACGATCGCCGACGGCCAGGTCAGGAGCTATCAGATGACGGCCGGATAGGAGGGATCGATGACCCGGTGGAGGCCGGACCGTCGAAGGGATGGAACGCGAGGAGGTGGCATCGGAGGACTGAGCGGATAGCGGCACGGAGGGTGCCGCTCGTCGATCCCGGCGTCATGCGACGCCGGCCACGTTCGTGCTAAGAGGTGCAACGGATGGCGACGATTGCCGCGACCCCGGAGGTCTTCGTCCGGAAGTCTTCGGGACTCGTGCGAGTCATGTCCCCCTCGTCGGCGTTTTTCTACAACGTGCTGACGATGGGTCTCATCTTCCCGTGGACGTACCTGTGGGCGCCGGGCGCGCTCCCGGGCGGGCAACTGGTCTGGGGGATCCTCCTCGCGATGGTCCTCGAGATTCCGATCGCCCTGGCCTATGTCTGGCTGTCCACTGCATTGCCGAGATCGGGCGGCGACTACGTCTTCCAGAGCCGCGTCCTCGGTGGCGGGATCGGGTTCACCCTGGTCTTCTCCGGGTTCGTGATCTGGATCCTGCAGTGGGTCGCCCTGTCCGGCTGGCTGTTGTCCACGCTGGGATTCGCCCCGCTCTTCCTCGGATTGGGAGCGGCGACCGGGAGTTCCGGACTGGTCGATGTCGCGGCGTGGTTCGCGAGCGTGGAGGGGATCCTCGTAACGAGCGTGGCCAACGCGCTCATCGCGATGCTGATCCTCATCTCGGGATTCAAGAACTACGTCCGTGTCCAGCGCGTCATGTGGATCTCGATCCTCCTGTCGTTCGGCACGATGCTCGTGGTCCTCGCGACGACGGCCACGGCCGACGTGGCGGGCCGTCTCGATGCGTTCTCGGCCGCCATCGGCGGTTCGGGGACCTTCACGGCGGATGCAACGGCAGCCGCACTGGCCGC
>JANNUK010000565.1:0-3205 GCA_031395155.1 Chloroflexota bacterium
CCTTGGACGCCTCGACGATGGAGGGCGCCTCGTCCTCACGGGCCGGATCAAGGACGTCATCATCAGTGGCGGAATGAACATCGCGCCGAGCGAGATCGAGGCCGTCGCGGCGAGCCATCCAGGCGTCGCCAGCGCCATGGCCGTGGGCATCCCCGATGCCCGCTGGGGTGAGACCCCCATCGTCGTCGCGATCCCGAGGCTGGGCGCAGTGCTGACGTCGGCCGAGCTGCTCGCCTACTGTCGGGAGCGGCTCGCCGCGTACAAGCGGCCGTCCGGGGCGGCGCTCGTCGAGCGGTTCCCGATGACCGGGATCGGCAAGACGTCGAAGGCGGCGCTGCGCGATGAGATCCTCAACGGGGACCTGGAGATCGTCCATGCCGCTTAGCGGCCCGGTCGGGGCACTTCTCGATGAGGCAGCCTGACAATGGCGAAGGAAGACAGGACGCGCGAAGACGCGGCTCCCGACGAACTGGCTGAGGCGGAGACGGCATGGCGGTCCGGTCAACTCGCCGCCGACTATGCCCGCATCCCTCCACGTCGGACCGAGTTCACGACGCTTTCCGGCCTCGATGTCAAGGACGTCTACACGCCGAGCGACGTCGCCTCGATCGATCCGTTGACTGATATCGGGCTGCCCGGTGCCTACCCGTTCACGCGCGGGGTGCGGGCGAGCATGTATCGCGGTCGTCCGTGGACCATCCGCCAGGTCGCCGGGTTCGGGCAGGCCGAGGACACCAACGCGCGCTACCGCTACCTGCTCGGCCACGGCGAGACCGGCCTGTCAACCGACTTCGACCTGCCGACCCTGCTCGGCCACGATTCGGACCATCCGGTGTTCTCGCGCGAAGTCGGCAAGATCGGTGTCGCCATCGACACGGTCGAGGACGCGCACGCCCTGTTCGACGGGATCCCGCTCGACAAGATCTCCACGTCTCTGACCAACAACGCCTCCGCCGCCGTGCTTCTCGCGATGTACCGCGTCGTCGGCGACGAGCGGGGAATCGGCGGCGACCAGCTCACCGGGACGATCCAGAACGACATCCTCAAGGAGTACACGGCCCAGAACGAGTACATCTTTCCGCCGGACCCGTCGGTCCGCCTGGTCGTCGACTCCATGGCGTACGCGGCCGAGGTCATGCCGCGTTTCAACCCGGTGAGCGTGAGCGGCTACCACATCCGCGAAGCGGGCGCCACGGCGCCAGAAGAAGTGGGCTTGACCCTCGCCGCCGGGATCACGTATCTCGAGCGTGCCCGCGAGCGGGGCATCGAGCCCGACAGTGTCGCACCTCGGCTGTCGTTCTTCTTCGACGTGCACAACGACTTTTTCGAAGAAATCGCCAAGCTCCGGGCCGCCCGCCGCCTCTGGGCGAGAATCACCCGCGAACGGCTCGGTTGTCGGCGTCCTGCGTCGTGGATGCTTCGCGCGCATGCCCAGACGGCTGGGGTCACCCTCACCGCCCAGCAGCCACTGAACAACGTGGCGCGGGTCACCGTCCAGGCGCTCGCCGCCGTCCTCGGGGGAGCCCAGTCGCTCCACACGAACTCACTTGACGAGGCGTTCCAGATCCCCTCGGAGGAGGCCATCAAGGTCGCCGTCAGGACGCAGCAGATCCTGCTCCATGAGACCGGGGTCGGCGATGTCGTCGACCCGCTCGCCGGCTCCTACTACATCGAACGCCTGACGACCGACATCGAGGACGAGGCCCGCGCTCTGATCGAGCGGATCGACGATCACGGCGGTCTGGTCGAGGCGATCAAGTCGGGCTACGCCGGGCAGCTGATCGCGAACTCGTCGTGGGAGCAACAGCGTGCCATCGAGGCGGGCGAACGGACGGTCGTGGGCGTCAACGCCTACGTGGACGAAACGTCCGGAGATCCCGGTATCGCGGCGTTCAAGCTCGATCCCGGGGTGCTCGAGCGGCAGCTGGCGCGGCTCGGCCGGACACGTGCCTCCCGCGACTCCCCTCGAGTGCGTGCGGCACTCGGCGAGGTCCGTCGCCTGGCCGACGTTGAGGAGGCGAACCTGATGCCGGCAATCGAGGAAGCGGTGCGGGCGCGATGTACCGTCGGCGAGATCTGCAACGAGCTTCGGGATGCCTGGGGCGAATACCGCCCACCGACGACGTTCTGAGCCAGGAGACACGCGATGCAGCCCCGTCAAGGCAGGAGACCGATCAAGGTCGTAGTCGCCAAGCTGGGACTCGACGGCCATGACCGGGGGGCGAAGGTGATCGCCCGCAGCCTGCGCGATGCCGGGATGGAAGTCGTCTATACCGGCATCTTCCAGACGCCCGAAACCATCGTCCGGACCGTCCTCGAGGAGGACGCCGAGGTGCTTGGCATCTCGAGCCTGTCCGGGGCTCACATGGAGTACACCACGGACATCCTCGACCAGCTCCGACAGGCCGGACTCGACGACGTCCTGGTCCTGGTGGGTGGGACGATCCCGACAGCGGACGCGGTCGACCTGCGGCGCCTCGGCGTCGCCCAGATATTCACGCCTGGCACGCCGACCGCCCAGGTCATTGCCTTCATCGAGGCACACGCTCCGCGGCGAGACCTCGAGGCCGTCTAGCCGACGACCGAGCCCGGACGCGCCGTACCATGAGCCGATGGGCATGCGCGACGCGAACGACTGGTTCGCCGATCTCGGCGGGGGCACACGCGTCGCTCTCGTCGTCGCCGGGACCTTTCGTTCGGACGCCGGGGTCCTCCTCGGACATGTCCCGCGAACACTGTGGCACCCGCTCGTCCAGGATGAGATCGATGAACAGGGCCGCCTCCAACAGGCGCTCAATTGCCTGCTCGTCGAGACACCGGCGGGTCGCGTGCTCGTCGAAACCGGCATAGGGGAACGGCTCGACGAAAAGATGAGCCGGATACGCGGTGTCGAAGGACGGCCCGTCGTCGCCGCGATGAACGACGCGGGATTCGATCCCGGGAGCGTCGACTTCGTCGCGTTGAGCCACCTTCATTTCGACCACGCCGGCGGCCTGCTCGACCCGGACGGTCGCCGGGCGTTCGCCGCGGCGAGGATCGTCGCCCAGCGGGCGGAATGGGAGATCGCGTTCGATGACAACCCCCGGATCATCTCCGGCTACGACCAGGCCGAGCTGAGGCTGGTCCAATCCTTCGCCACGGACGACGCGGTGGACGGCGAGCGCGAGTTGATCCCCGGCGTCACGGTCGTGGCGACAGGCGGGCA
>JANNUK010000611.1:0-3074 GCA_031395155.1 Chloroflexota bacterium
CCGAAGATCGTGCCGTCGGCCTTGATCCCCAACCGGTCGTAGCGCGATCCGTGGCACGGGCACTCCAGCCAGAAGTTCTTGAGGCACGCGTTGGGCTTGCAGCCGAGGTGCGGGCAGCGCTGGTAGAGGGCGCGGACGTTCAGCGTGGTCCCATCACCGGTCGTGTCCTCTCCGGGAATGAACTGCTGGCGGGCGGGGTCGACGAGGATGATGAATGCGCGGGCCTCCGGCACGTAGGCAGGGAATCCCTCCCCGATCGGAAGCGCGCTGTTCTGGAGCTTGAGGTCATCGAGCGTCCCCACCTTGAACGTCCCCCCGAAGCCGCCGGTCAGGTTAGGCCACAGGAAGCCGACCGTGCCGGCGAGAAGCTCGACCGTCCAGAGCGCCATGGCGCCAGCGAGCGAGTTGCGGAGCAGCTGGCGTCGCGACATGCCCTGGAGCGGCTGGCGGCGCAACGACTTGATCGCCTCCGTGGCCAGCGCCTGGGGCTTGTCGGCAGGCTCGACGTGGTAGTTGCTCATAGCGCGAAGTGGAAGCCGTCCACGCTGTTCGGGAAGAACGGCAGGTACGGGATGGTAAAGCTGTAGCCGGGCCCCCGGAAGAAGATCGCCACGAATGTCAGGGTCAGGCCGAGCAGCCAGAGCATCGTGAACAGCACGACCGCGGTCTTCCGATCCGCCATGCGGGTGGCGAGGATGTTGCCGCGGTCGATGTACGGCAGGAGCGCCCCGCCCATGAAGACGAAGCCGGGCACGAGGACGCCGGCGACCACCGGATGGAAGTAAGCGAGCAGTTCCTGAAGCCCCAGGAAGTACCACGGCGCCTTGGCCACGGCCGGCGTGACGTTGCCGTTGGCGAGTTCCTCGAGTGGAGCGTTGATGAACAGGCCCATGAGCAGCAGGAGGATGCTCATCATCCCGGCCGCCAGGAACTCGATCGAGAGCAGGTGCGGCCAGGTCATGACCGTGTCGTCAGGCTCCTTCTGGACACGGACAACGGCGTCCTGCTTGACCAGCGCCAGCAGGCGATAGGGTCGCGCCGACATCGGCACGCGCTGCTTGTCGATCTCGGTCCGCCGCGCCGGGTCGACGGGCAGGACGACCCGGCTCTCGGACGGCGCCTTGACGTCGTTGTCGGCCATCAGCGTTCTCGCATCACAGCGGGCCGGAGATCCCGCCGTCCTTCCGGATCCGCCAGAAGTGGACGGCCAGGAAGATCGCGGCGACCAGCGGCAGGAACATGATGTGCAGCACGTAGAAGCGCAGGAGCGTGTTCTGGCCGACCTCGAGCCCGCCCAGGAGAAGGCGATTCACCGGCGTGTTGAACAGCGGCAGGTAGCCGCCCATGTTCGTGCCGATCGTGATGGCCCAGTAGGCGATCTGGTCCCACGGCAGGAGGTACCCACTGAAGCTCAGCAGGATCGTTGTGAACAGCAGGACGATGCCGACGACCCAGTTGAACTCGCGCGGCGGTTTGTAGGCCCCGTGGTAGAAGACCCGCATCATGTGCAGGAACACGAAGAACACCATGAGGTGTGCACCCCACCGGTGGATGTTGCGGGTCAGCAGCCCGAAGGCGACCTTCGTCTGGATGTCCAGGATGTCGGTGTACGCCTGGGTCGCCGACGGGACGTAGAAGAACATCAGGTACACGCCGGTGATCGTCAGGACCAGGAACAGGAAGAACGACAGCCCGCCCAGGCAGAAGGTGTACGCGAACTTCACGGCGTGCTGTCGAACCCGAACCGGGTGGATGTGCAGGAAGACGTTGTTCATCACGGCGTACGCCCGCGACCGTTCGTCGTTGGCGTACGGCTGACGGAACAGCGACCGCCAGACCACGCTGCGACGGATGGTCTCGTCCACCCGCTCGAGGAAACTCACCGGGCCCCTCCTGCCACGCCGGGCGTTCCGGCCAGCTGCGCATCACGGTACGACTCCTTGTAGAGCCGACCGTCCGTCGAGATCTCCTGGAGCTCGAACCGCTCCATCGTAATGGCGTCGAAGGGGCAGCGCTGGACGCACAGCGCGCAGCGGATGCAACGCTCCTCGTCGAGGATCATGGCGGCGCCCTGGTCCCAGCCGTAGGCCTCCTCGATCTCGGGCAGAAGCCCTTCGGTCTTGAGCTGGTTGACGTCGACCATGTGGATGACGCCCTCGGGACAGACGTCGGCACAGGCACCGCACAGCACGCAGCGGAATGGATCGAACCAGATGTTGAAGTTGCACATGAGGCAACGCGTCGATTCGGCCACCGCGGCCGTGGCGTCGTAGCCGAGCTCGACCGGCGTCGTGAAGTTGACCTCGGGATCGGTCGACGGCATCCGTGCCTGGAGCTGGACCATCGGGATGTGCTGGCGGGGCAGAACGTCATAGAACTCGGGCATCTCGTGGCGCCACGAGCTGGTCAGCTTCACGTTCGCGGCCACAGTCACGTCGGTTCGGCCGGCGAGATATCGATCGATCGCATAGGCGGCCTTCTTGCCGTGGCCCGCGGCCTCGATGAGCGTCGTCGGCCCGGTGACGAAATCGCCGCAGGCAAAGACGCCGCGCACGTTGGTGGCATACGTGGCCGGGTCCACCTTGACCCGACCGCGGTTGATCTCGAAGCTCGACTCGACCGGCAGGAAGGTCAGATCGGCCGCCTGCGACACGGCTGGGATGACGACGTCGGCCGGAATGATGAACTCGGAGCCCTCGACCGGGATCGGCGAGCGGCGGCCGGACGCGTCCGGCTCGCCGAGACGGTTGCGAATGAACCGTACGCCGGTGACGTGGCCGTCCTCGCCGAGCACCTCGATGGGGCTGGCCAGGAACTCCATCCGCACGCCCTCGCGCTCGGTCTCGCCGAGCTCCTCCTCGTCGACGACGAGCTCGGAGCGGGTGCGCCGGTAGACGATCGAGACGCGCTCGGCACCGTGGCGGAGCGAGGTTCGCGAGCAGTCCATGGCGGTATAGCCGCCACCGATGACGACGATGTCGCGCCCGACTTCCAGCGGCTGGCCGAGGTTGGCCTTCTTCATGAAGTCGACGCCGTAGTCGACGCCGATCAGGTCGGCCCCCGGGATGTCGAGG
>JANNUK010000036.1:0-2223 GCA_031395155.1 Chloroflexota bacterium
TCGAAGCCGGCCTTGTGCTCACTGGAGTGTCGTCTGTCAGGAATGACAGCGCCGCGATGGGTCCCGAGGTCGTGCCAGCCAACCCTCCACCGCTCGGCCATCCTGGGGGAATGCGGAACGGAGAGCGGAGCGGTGATCCGACAGCCGCCGACGGTTCGTTCGCGTGTCGGTCACCACCACCCAACTGCCGACCTGCGCCGGCTCCCAGCCGAAGGGCGCGGCGATCACCGACGCGAGCCTTCTCCGCCGATCCATCGTCGCGAGGAGATAGCCGATGTCGACGATCTGGGTCTTGAGTTCGACGATGAGCACCGTCCGGTGTTCCGCATGCCACGCGACGATGTCGACGACGCCGCGCTCGCCGAGGTGGCTGAACGAGACCTCAGGCCGCGCGGTCCACCCCGCGGCGCCGAGCACCCGCGACACCTGCTCGTGCATCCGGGCATGGCCGGCCGCGAGCATTCCATCGAGCGCGGCTCCGCGCCACCGAGGCACGACCTCGATCCGCATCTCGAGCACGACGGCGACTCGTCGGAGGAGGGCGATCGAGACCCGGTCGACGTGCCCGCGCTCGATCCGCGAGTAGGCTGACCGCGAGATCCCGGCCCGATCGGCCACGTCCTGCTGCCGCCAGCCGAGCCGTAATCGCACGCGGCGGAATGCGAGCCCGACGCGATGATCGTCCACGGCACATCAGTGTCGTGCCGAACGGTTACCCGCGGCTCAATCGCCGCACCGGGGTGCACATCGCCGCACCGTGGCTGTTGAAGCATCGACGTCGGCAGAGCACAATCCATCCGTGGAATCGCTCTGGCGTATCTCCGGGTACGGCGTCGTCGCCGGTGTCGCGGCCGCCGCGGCCGGGCTCCTCACGCTCCTCCTCCACATAGGAGCACTGATGCTGGGCCAACCCGGCACCTCATTCGAGGACGCTTACCACCAGGGCCGGTTGCCCTGGATCCCGATCGCGTTCTGGCTGATGCTCACCGGCCTGACGATCGTCGCGGTCTTCGGTCTCCTCGCGGTGTGGCTACGTGGGCCGACGCTCGCCCGACTCGCGGTGCTCCTCCCGGCTGCGCCCGTCGCCTTCTGGTGGTTCTGGGCGTCTCTTCCACCGCCCGGCGGCGCCCCGTGCGACCCGGGGGACTGCCCCCCGAGAGTCGCCGATCCCACAGCGCTCGCTTACTCGCTTCCCGAAGCGATGGTCCTCTATCTCATCACTCCGGCCGCGATCATCGTCGTGATGGCACTCCTGGCCAGACGACGCCCCCGGGCGACCTGATCTATCCGGGATCGTCGTGCTTGCGCGCTCTCAACTGCCCCGATACGTGGTCATCGCGAACGGCGACAGCAGTAACGGCACGTGGTAGCTGCGCGATGTATCGGTGATCCGCAGATCGACCGACATCCGGCGAAAGAATCGGTCGGTGTCCTCGCCTCGATCGGGGCTGCCGTCTGCGCCACCGCGCGGCCCCGCGAGCGCGAACTCCAGTCGATAGTCGCCCGGTGACATCGGTCGCTCGAGGAGGTCGCGGACCCGGCCGTCGGAATCGGTGAGGGTCTGGGTCAAGCGAATCGGTCGATCGTCTTCGCCCAGCTTGTAGAGCGACACGTTGACGCCCACGGCTGGCAAGCCGAGCTCCGCGTCGAGGACGTGGGTCGAGATGGTCGGACCGGCGGCTCCGGCCGGTTGGGCGGCTCCGGCGCCGTTCCGCGGTTCGGTCGGCTCCGCGTTGTCGATTGGTCCGGGGGCGTCCGCCACGCGCTATCCTCCGTGCATGGGAACCCTGAAGATCGAGATCGGCGACCTCCACTTTAGCGCCCACTGGGAGGCCGACGCGCCACGGACGCGCGACGCCATGCGGCGACTCCTTCCGCTGACGTCGCAGCTCATCCACTGCCGCTGGACCGGCGAGTCGACATGGATCCCGTTCGGCGACTACCGTCCGGGCATCGACTACGAGAACCACACGTCGCACCCTGCGCCGGGCCAGCTCGCCCTCTACCCCGGCGGGATCAGCGAATGCGAGATCTTCGTGCCGTACGGCGGCGCCACGCTCGCATCGAAGGTCGGACAGCTGGCGGCGAACCACTTCGCGACCATCGATCCCGACGAGGGTTGGGCGGATCGGCTCCGCGAGGTCGGGCGGCGCTGCCTGTGGGAGGGCGCGAAGGACATCTCGATCGTCGAAGTCGAGTGACGCCGGCGGTCCGATGTCGGGC
>JANNUK010000078.1:0-9781 GCA_031395155.1 Chloroflexota bacterium
GGGTCTGCACCGCTGGGCGCTCGGCGGGGTGACGATGGCGCTCGACGACCTTCGGGCCCGCGCGCGGGGCGTGCCCGTGTCCGCGCTGTACGGCGAGCGGCTGCGCGATCGCGTCCGGCCCTACGCGTCGAGTCGCGGCTACGTCGATGGGCTTGAACCCCTCGACGCGTGGAGCGAGGAGGCGGCGGCCATGGTCACGGCCGGATTCACGGCGATGAAGTTGCGCATCGGACGATACGACCTCACCGCCGAGATCGCGGCGATCGAGGGGGTCGTCACCGGTTCCCTGCCGATGACCTGGATGGCCGATGGCAACGGTGCCTATATGCGCGACGAGAGCGACCGGCTGGGCGCGGCCCTCGGCGCCCTCGGGTTCCGTTGGCTCGAGGAACCGTTGCCGACCCACGACTACGCCGCCTACGGGCCACTCGCCGAGGCGTTGACCATCCCGCTCGCCGGCGGCGAAATCATCGAATCGGCCATCGCGGCGACGCCGTTCCTGGACGCCGGCTCGTTCGACATCATCCAGCCGGACGTGTCGATCTGCGGGGGAATCGGCGGTCTCCTCGAGATCGCCCGGGCCGCGGCGGCCGCCGGCCGGGTGACGGTCCCGCATGCCTGCAGCGGCGCCATCGCCATGGCCGCCACCCTGCAGATCCTGGCCATCCTGCCCGTCCCGCCCGGCGCGCCGTCCTGGGCCGAGCCTCTGCTCGAGTTCGACGTGGGCGAGAACCCGATCCGGACCGACCTGCTGACCGTGCCGCTCGCGCCTGACGCCGGCTGGATGACCATCCCCGCCGGGCCCGGTCTCGGCGTCGAGGTCGACGAGGCGGCGGTGCGTCGGCTGGCCGTCGCGGCCTGACAGGCCCGGCCCCGGTCGCGTGGCCGTCAGTCGAGGGGGATGGCCACGGCCATGCCGCCGGCCGCCGAGCGATCGGCGGCTTCAACCATCTCGACCGCGGCGCGCCCGTCCCGACCGGTAACGACGGGCTCGCGGTCCTCGCGGATGGCCCCGGCGAAGTCCTCGACCTGTGCCGCGAACCCCTTGAGCCGGTTCGGATCGAGATAGTCGCCCAGGAAGTCGAACGCGACCTGTTCCGCGATCAGCTTCCAACCGTCGGCGGTACCCAGACGGACCCGGCCATAGTGGTCGGCCTCGATGATCCCGGTTGAGCCGATGATCCGGGTCTTGTCGTTGGGGACCAGCCCGGGCTCCGGGACCTCGTAGCTCATGAGCATCTGGACCATCACGCCATCGGCCATCCGGTATTGGGCCATCGCCGACAGGTCGACCGGTGGCGGCGTCCCATACGTCTGGTAGTCGGCGTAGACCCGAACGGCCTCGGAGCCGGTGAGCCAGCGGACCGCGTCGGTCTCGTGCACGCCCCAGTCGAGGAACTGCGAGCCCTCGGCGGGATCGAAGGCCCACGCCTTCCGGGGAATGATAACGCGCCCCGTCGCCTCGTCCACGATGTCCTCGAGCATGAACGAGGTCCAGGCACCGCGCATCTGGATCATCCGGATTTCACCGATCGCACCATCGTCGACGAGTCGCTTCATGGCCAATGGTGCATCCCGGAAGCGGGTCACGAAGTTCACGGTCAGGCGCACGCTGGCACCCGCGCAGGCCGCGATGATCGCGTCACACTCGGCGACCGAGATGGCCATGGGCTTCTCGATATAGACGTGCTTACCGGCCTCCGCCGCGGCCAGCGCCTGGGGCATGTGGGCCTGGTGCGGCGAGGTGATGACGACGGCCTCGATCTCGGGGCGCGCGAGCAGGATTTCGAGCGACGGGTCCGCATCGGCGCCGAACTCTTCGGCAAGGGCGGCGGCACGTCTGCCACCCCAGACCGCGACGAACCGGGCATTCGGCACATGCCGGGTCAGGCAGGCGGCATACGTCCGGCCCATGTAACCCGAACCGATGATGCCCATGCCGACTCGAGTCATACGGACGACTCGCCCGGACCGCCGGACGCCGAGAGATCGATCCCGGCGACCAGCGCGTCAACCTTGCCGCCGATCCGAACAGGCTCCCCGGGGAGATCCCCGGGCGGAGGCAGGCGGCGGAAGGGCAGGGCGAAGACGGCATCGAACGCCTCGGCGTGGCGCGACGGCCAGCCGATGTCCAGGGCGTAGCGCATCCCCTGCCCCACTTCCCACTCGACGAGGTCGCGCGGCCACTCATCCTCGAGCCCGCGAGTCATGACCGCGGCAAGCTCGACCTTGCGCTTAACCACGTCGATCGGCAGGTCGATCCAGACGTTCGGCCGAAACTCGAGCGTGGTGGAGGCGATCGGGAAACGAAGCACGCGGCTCTGGTACGAGAACGTGCCGGCCAGGTCCACCGCATCGAGCAGGGCCCGTCCGGTCGTGGTGTGATCGGCCGTCCAATCGCCGCTGGCCGGTGGGCCAAAGACGTACGTCGGCCGACGATCGCGCAGGATGTCGGCGAGCGCCTCCTTCACGCGCTGGGCGTGGTCGGAGATACGGTGATACGGCGCATCGAGGAACTCGATCGTGGCCCCGAACGCGGCCGCGACGTCCCGCGCCGCCGACTGCTGGATCGACGAGACGGCCACGATGTGGATGTCATCGTCGGCGTGCGTGATGAGTGTGCCCCCGAGACCGTAGATGAAGTCGTCGGTGTGAGGTGTGACGACGAGGATCTCCACAGGTGCCCTCCGTATCGGTGCGTGATGCGCGGACCCCGGGTCAGCGAAGCATGGTCACGGCGCCCTCGTCGAACCAGTCGCGGTACTTCGTATTGAGCAGGCCACGACAGGCCTGGTAGTCGTCCTCGGTGAAGCCCTGGTACGGCGACAACAGCCGGAGCGGGAACTCGGGGAGCATCCCGAGCTTGACCAGCATCTTGTCGTAGGCGCCGTCCATGTGCGGGCCGGGTGCGGGCTGCGCCCACAGGTCGCTGCTCATCGACTGGAAGGCGTGCTGAAGACGCATCAGCTCCCCCTCGTTGCGCGTCCGGCCGGCCTCGAACAGGGCGAAGCTCATGCGCGGCGACAGCTCGGCGTACGACGCGAGCAGCGAGCATTCGCCGAACATCGACCCGTGCGGGAAGTTGCCCTCGCCCATGAAGTGCTGGAGCTCCCCGGAATGGCGGAGCAGTTCCTCCGCCGCGGCGATCCCGCCGCCGGTGGTCTTGGTGGCGACGAGGTTTGGCACCTCGGCGATGATCCGCGCGTAGTCGCGACCCGTCAGCACTCGCTTGGTGCGGGGCAGGTTGTAGTGCAGGAAGTCCGCATCCGGGAAGCGACCGCACGTGTCCGCGAAGAAGCGCAGCAGTTCGTCGTCGTTGAGCGGACCCCACGACGGCAGGGAGACCTGGAACATCCGGAACCCGACGTCGTGGGCGTACTCGATCCGCTCGAGGATCTGCGGCGTCGAGAGCCCGATGACGCCGACCATGGGACTCGCGTCGGGGGCCCGCGTCTCCTCGTAGAACGTGTCGACCACGTGCCGGAACCGGCGCGTGTCGACGGCATACCCCTCCCCCCCGGTCCCGAAGACGTACAGCTGGCGAAAGCCGGCCGCAAGGACCTGCCGGACCTCCTCGCGGAAGATTGATTCGATGAGCTCGAATCGCTCGTCCCACGGGGACGGACAGGCCACCAGGATCGCCTGCGGATAGCGTGCCATCAGGCCGCCGCCGGGATCCGACCGGCGTCTTCGAGCAGGCCGAGGACGTACGTGGCGGCGAGTCGGTGCAGGTCCTCGAAGGCCTGCCGGGACGTGACGGCGATGTGCGGGGTCAGGATGACGTTCGGCACGGCGACCCGACCATCGCGCAGCGCCTCCGCCAGGGCGACCTCATCGCGGGACGTCGGACTGGGGGTGGTCCATCGGCCGGCCACGGTCAGGGTGTCGCCATCGCCGCACGGCCCGCCGTCGCCGGTGACGAGCGCCGGGCCGCCAGCTCGCCGAGCACGTCCTCCGCTGCCTGGAGCATCCGGGCGACGTCTTCGTCCGAGTGGGCCGCCATCAGGTGGTTGCGCTTCAGGTTGAGCGGCAGCATGAGGAAGCCCCGCTCGGTCATGCCGCGGTGGAAGGCCACGTAGAGCTCCGAATCGCTGGTCAGCGCGTCGTCGAACGTGCGGACCTCACGCTCCGTGAAATAGCACACGAACACGGAACCGAAGCCCGCGGCGGTGGCGACCAGGCCCAGTCGATCGGCGATCCCCTGCAGGCCGGTCTGGATCGTCTGGCCGAGACGGAAGAGACGCCGGTGGATGGCGCGATCGTCGGCCTCGAGGATTTCAATCGTGGCCAGCGCGGCGGCGAGCGACATGGGGTGGCCGTTGTAGGTTCCACCGAACATGACGGTGCCGTCGGGCCGGGTGTTGAAGCGCTCCATCAGGTCGGCTCGCCCGCACAGAACGGCCAGTGGATAGCCGTTGGCGATCGCCTTGGCGAAGGTCGTGAGGTCGGGTGTGATGCCGGCGATCGCCTGGTAACCCCCGAGGTCATGCCGGAACCCGGTGACGACCTCGTCGAAGATGAGGACCGAACCGGCATCGGTCGTGGTCTGGCGCAGGGCGGTCATGAATTCGTCGGTGGGGATCACGCACCCGATCGTGTGGATGATCGGCTCGAGGATGACCGCGGCCACCTCATGACCGCGCTCGCGCATCAGTGTTTCGAGAGTCTCAACGTCATTGAACGGCAGGACCACGAGCCAGTCCAGGGCCTGGGGGATGATGCCGGCAGAGATGGGATCGATCGTGCCCACCCGCTCGGGACGGCTGATCACGTTGGCGGCGATGTAGTCGTGCCAGCCGTGGTAGCAGCCCTGGAACTTGACGACGAGCGGTCGACCGGTCGCCGCGCGTGACACACGGATGGCATGGTACGTGGCTTCCGAACCGCTGTTGCAGAACAGCACTCGCTCGGCCGACGGCACGTGCTCCTGGATCTTCTCGGCCAGCTGGATCTCGAGCTCGCTGGAGCCCGCCCCCATGACGTCGAGTTCGGCCGCCGTCTCCATCGCGCGCTCCCGGACACGCGCGTCCGCGTGGCCGAGGATGATCGGGCCGAACGCGGCGTGGAAATCGACGTACTCGCGGCCATCGGCATCCCAGATGTGGCTTCCCACGGCCCGAGTGAAGACCCGGGGCGGGTCGAGGAAGCGCAGGCTGGACGAGACGCCACCCGGGATGATCCGTTGGGCGCGTTCCGCCAGGACGCCCGACCGGGTGGTCCCGGCCGTCATCGCTGCTGGTCCTCGGGCACCCGTCGGTTGTACATTGTCGACAATCTACGTTTGCCGGCGGGTAGCCGTCAAGGGCGCTGCCGTGCGACAGTACATTGTCGACAATCACGGACGTGCAGCACCCGTCTCGCGAGCCGGTGACCGGTAGACGCAAGCGCAGGAGGACCCACTGATGACGGTCGTGGAACGGACCGGGACGGTTTCCCACTTCATCGGCGGCGCAGCCGTCGCCTCCGCGTCGGGGCGCACCTTCGCCACGATCGATCCATCCACGGGCGACGAGATTGCCCAGGTCGCCTTCGGCGAGGCGGAGGATATCGAACGAGCCGTTGCTGCCGGTCGGGCGGTGTTTGACTCGGGGGCCTGGTCGAAGGCCTCGCCGGGTCACCGGGCAGCGGTGCTTCGTCGCCTGGCGGACCTGATCCGCGACGACGCCGATCGGATCGGTACGATCGAGTCCCGCGACACCGGGAAGCCAATCGGACAGGCGATCGCGGAGGTCAACCTCGCGGCCGACTTCTTCACCTACTTTGCCGGGCACGCCGAGCTCCCGAACGGGCGCACGCACCCGGCTGACGCGGGGTACTTCGTCTACTCGATCCGCGAGCCCTACGGCGTCGTGGGGGCCATCAGTCCGTGGAACTATCCGTTCCTGCTGGCGTGCTGGAAGACCGCCCCGGCGCTGGCGGTCGGGAACTCCATCGTGCTCAAGATGGCCGAGCAGACACCGCTCTCGACCTCGGAACTGGGGCCGCTGACCGTCGCCGCGGGGATGCCCGCCGGCGTGTTCAACATCGTCCACGGTGACGGGCCGACGACGGGCGCCGCCCTCGTCGCCCACCCGCAGGTCAGGAAGCTCACCTTCACCGGCTCCACCGCGACCGGCCAGGCGATCCTGCGCAGTGCGGCCGAACATATCAAGAGCGTCCACCTGGAGCTCGGTGGCAAGACCCCGAACATCATCTTCGGCGATGCCGACATGGAGCAGGCCATCGCCGGCTCCCTGTTCACCGCCTTCTACAACACCGGGCAGATCTGCACGAGCGGCTCACGGCTCCTGGTCCAGCGCAGCGACGCGGACCGGATCATCGAGGCGTTCGTGGAGCGAGCGCGATCGATCAAGGTCGGCGATCCGGGCGACGCGTCATCGCAGCTGGGCCCACTCATCAGCGCGGAGCAGTACGAGCGGGTCACCGGTTACATCGAGGAGGGTCGCCGGGGCGGCGCCAGGCTGGCACTCGGCGGCGGTCGACCGCAGGTCCCCGTGGCCGGCGGCTACTACGTGGAGCCGACGATCTTCGTCGACGTCACGCCGGACATGCGGATCGCCAAGGAGTAGATCTACGGGCCGGTCCTGTCCGTCCTCACCTACGAGGAGGTGGTGGAGGCGAACCGTATCGCCAACGACGTGATGTATGGCCTGGCCGCCACGGTCTGGACGACGGACCTTGGGCGGGCCTTCCGCGTGGCTGAGAAGATCGATGCCGGGATCATCTGGACGAACTGTCCGCATTACCTGCCGGTGAACGTCCCGTACGAGGGTCACAAGATGTCGGGCCTCGGCGAGGACCTCGGGGTGGAGGCGCTCCAGACGTTCACGCATCTCAAGACCCACTGCGTGAACTTCGGCGGAGCGAAGATGGCGTGGGCATGATCGCGGCCGACGCTCTTGCCGATATCCGGGCGCAGTTCCAGCCGGGCCAGGGGATCACCTACCTCGACACGGCGACGTATGGCCTGCCGCCACGGGCCACGGTCGAGGCCCTCCAGCAGGCCATCCTCTCCTGGCAGGCGGGGACGGGCGACTGGGTCTCGGACTGGGACGAACCAAGCGATGGCGCGCCCCGCGCGTTCGCGACGCTGATCGGAGCGCCGGCGGACACCATCGCCACGATCCCCGCCGCGTCGGTCGGCACGGGTCTCGTCGCCGGCGCCCTGGGTCCGGGTGACGAAGTCGTCGTCCCCGCGGACGAGTTCACCTCGACGATGTTCCCCCTCCTGGTCGCCAAGGCGCGCGGCGCGGTCATCCGGGAGGTCCCGTTCGATGCGGTCGCGTCGTCCATAGGAACGTCGACCCGGCTGGTCGCGGTGAGCGTCGTCCAGATGCAGACGGGGCGGGTGGCGGACCTGTCGGCGATTCTCGACGCCGCGGAGCGCCACGGCGCCCGTGTCCTGCTGGATGCGACCCAGGCCATCCCGTTCGTGCCACTCGATGCGCTGATCGACCGGGTGGACTACCTCGTCTGCTCGGGCTACAAGCACCTCCTGTCGCCCCGCGGCACGGCGTACTTCTATGTTCGACGTGATCGCTGGGACGACCTCGAGCCGCGCAACGCCAACTGGCGCGCGGCCGATCTGCCATTCGGACGCTACTTCGGCGGGCCGTTGACGCTCGCCGCGGATGCACGGCGGTTCGACGTGTCGCGAGCGTGGTTCCCATGGATCGGCGCGACGACCTCACTCCGACTCCTCGCCGAGTGGAAGGACGCCGGCGCCGTTGACGTGGTCCGAGATCTCGCCCGAGGACTGGCGGGTCGTCTCGGCGTACCCTGGTACGGCGGCTCCCTCGTGTGTGCCACGCTCGCCGATGGCGAGGCCGCGCAGGCCGCCCTCCAGGCCGCCGGCATCCGCGCCTCCGTGCGTGGCAGCGCGATTCGCTTCGCGGTCCACGTGTACAACACGGAGGCGGACCTCGACCGCGCGGCCGAGGTCATCGCTCCGTTCGGCGGCGTCTGAGGGACAGATCGCCCGCGGGCCTGCGGGCTGCCCGGCCCTACCGGCGCGGGTGCTGCGCGACCACGTCCTCCACGACGTTCGCACCGAGGCCCGGTCGGTGCGGCACGATCAGCTCGCCGTTGACGATCTCGAGCTTCTGGTCGATGAGGTCCCACTTCCAGGGCACGTCGTCCATGTCGATCTCAAGGATCTCGAGGTTGGGCATTGCCGCGCACAAGTGGGCGTTGATCAGTGTCGCCAGGGGGCTCATGTAGTTGTGCGGTGAGAACATCGTGTCGTAATGGGCGGCCAGCTCGCAGATCCGGCGGGCCTCCGACAGCCCGTTGGCCAGTGTCTCGACCATGACGACGTCGGTCACGTGCCGCTCCAGGAACGGTCGGAACTGGTCACGCCGGATGAGCGCCTCGCCATGGCAGAGCCGCATCCGGGTCTGGCGCCGGGCGGACAGCAACGCGTCGGGATCGAAGCCTTCGGCTTCCAGCCAGTAGAGATTGAACGGCTCGAGCGACCGCGCCAGCCGGACGATGCCGCCCATCCGGTACTCCTGGCCCACATCGAACATGATCCCCATCGAGGGGCCGACGCGGTCACGGAGCGCGCCGATGAAGGTCACGGCCGCGTCGATCCGGTAGCGGTCGATCGCGCCGTCGAGCGTCGGCGGCAGGCCGGTCGAGAGCCCCGGCACAAGCAGGTTGGTCTTCAATGCCCGGAAGCCGGCCCGCTCCACGTCGTCGACGAGCGCGAGCCAGGCGTCGATGCTCCGCGCCGGTTCGACGCCGAGCGCCTCGGGGTCGATCGCGCGGTATGACGCGAAATGTGACCAGTACAGCGGGATCCGCTCGCGGTAGAGGCCGCCGAGCAGCTCGTAGACGGGCACGCCCAGCCATTTGCCCTTGATGTCGTAGAGGGCGATGTCCAGCGCGGCGATCACCTTCATCCGCTCGGGCACCCCGGCCCGCCCGGAATCCCACAGACGTCGGCTGATCCAGTCGATCCGCCGCGGATCCTGGCCGATGACCTCGCGGCCGACCAGCCGGATCGCCTCAGCCAGCGACGGGGAGGCATGCCAGTCGTAACCCTCGCCCCAGCCGACGACCCCCTCGTCGGTGGTGACCTTGAGGAAGAGGAAATCCCGGCCGCGGATCCCGCTCTCGCAGGTGATCGGCTCGACCGACACGATCTTCATGGCAGACGCTCGGCGCGGAGCGGGTGGGCCCGAACGATGTCCTCGACGATATCCGCGCCCCAGCCCGGTCGATCGGGAACGATCAGCTGACCGTCCTCGATCTCGAGCGGATGGGTCAGCAGGTCGCCCTTCCAGGGCACATCGTCCAGATCGATCTCGAGGATCTCGACGTTGGGGATTGCCGCGCACAGGTGGGCGTTGATGAGCGTGCCCAGCGGACTCATCCAGTTGTGCGGCGAGACCATGACGTCGTACAGCTCGGCGAGCTCGGCGATCCGCCGGCTCTCCGACAGGCCGTTGGCCAGCGTCTCGATCATCACCACGTCCGTGACGTGGCGCTGGAAGAACGGGCGGAACTGCTCGCGCCGGATGAGGCTCTCGCCGTGACACAGTCGCGTGGTGGTCTGTTCGCGGGCCGCCAGCAACGCGTCGGCGTCGAGGTTCTCCACCTCGAGCCAGTAGAGGTCGAACGGTTCCAGCGCTCTGGCGAGCTGGACGATGCCGCCCATCCGGTAGTCGAACTGGACATCGACGGCGATCCCGATCCCGGGGCCGACCGCATCGCGCAACGTCCCGATCCAGGCCACCGCCTCGTCCAGCGTCCGCCGGTCGATGGCGCCGTCGCGGTA
>JANNUK010000082.1:0-2771 GCA_031395155.1 Chloroflexota bacterium
CTCCCGAGAACGGCTGGCCCTTCATGGTCCCGGCGGGCCGGTCGAGCATCTGGGGCGTCGCGCCCGGGCTGGTCAGGATCACTGCCTGCTGGTCGGGTTTCGTCGACTCGGTGGGAAACCATGACGCGCTGCCCGTGGCGCCGAACACGTTCGTCGACTGTCGGATCGGCGGGATCGAGCCGCACCAGAACCTCGCATCGATGCCCTGCCCACCACCACCTCCCGATCTGTCCGTGCAGGTGCCGCCGGGTCCGGACGGGGACGACAAGGCGAGCTCCACGGCATTCGCCAACGGCATCCACTATCAGACGACCGTCACGGTATACGCATGTTTCCAATGGAATCCACCGCTCGCTGGGTTTATCGTCATCCCTTCACAGGTGACGATGCGCGCAGTGGTCACCGAGGCGATGCAGCGTCAGCAGTGAGGAACCATCCGATGACTGTTCATGGCGATCGGGCCAGCGCCTCCAGAGGCCAGGTTCTCGTGATCTTTGCCGGCGGCCTGCTTACCCTCCTGGCCATCACGGCCCTGGTGATCGATCTTGGATTCGTGTTCATGATCGGTCGTCAGGCCCAGAACGCCGCCGATCCAGGGGCCATCGCGGCCGCTCGCTACATCCGCTCAGGAGCCACGCCCGACACGGTCATGATGACGAGGTCCGCCTGTTTCTATGCCCGCCAGAATGGGTTCTTTCCGGGGGCGACCGACAACACCGGGTGCGTGCCTGCAAACGACCCGGCCGGGACGACCTTGACCGTCAACTATCCGCCGTCGAGTGCCGCCGGGCAGTTCGCCGGGCGCCAGGGCTTCGTGGAGGTCACCATCGCGCGTCCGCACCGGTCCTTCCTGGCCGGGATCGTTGGGCTGCCGGTCATCCCGGTGGCCAAGGCGGCGGTCGCCGCCTTCAGCGACGGTGACTCGAACTCGAACTCGATCATTGCCCTCCGCACGACCGCGTGCGGCGGCAATTCGGCCGGCAGCGTCTCAGGCGGCGCCCAGGTGACGATCACTCCCGTCTACGACCCCCTCACGGGCCTGCCGTATGACGGTGGGTACGTCCACGTCAACTCGACCTGCGGCACGCCCCCGGACACCAACGTCAACGGGGTCTGCGGCAGCGGCGAGGGCAGTGGCGGCCTGAAGATCGATGGCAGCGGCTCGAGCCTTACGGCGCCCCACGTGTATGTCTCGGGCACCTGTGTCAAGAGCAACCTCAACACGTTCAGCTCACCGCTCACCGAGGGCGCGGTCCAGATCGGTGATCCGCTGGCCGATCTCGTGCCGCCGGCGCCCGGCTCCCTGCCGGCCGGCCAGTGCGGGGTCGGCGGCCCGTTCACCGCGCCGACAGGATCCGGTTCCGGCGGCTGCGCCTTCAACTCGGCCGGGATCGTTCAACTCCAGCCGGGCACGTATTACGGCGGGTGGCGCATCGGCAACAACGTCCAGCTGAAGCTGGCGACGGGCATCTACATCATGGCGGGCGGGGGCATCTCGCTGAATGCGGGTGGGACGATCGAGTCGGTCGATGCTGTTGACGGCTCGATTGCGCCGGTGCTCATCTTCAGCACCGACAACCCGAGCGCGTCGTGCCCCAGTGGTGGGTCCGGCTGCCAGGACAACCTGGACTTCACGGCAACGTCGACGCTCCGAGTCCGTGCGATCGACAGCGGGCCGTACAAGGGCATTCTCCTGTGGCAGGACGGCGACGGCAGCAAGCCGACTTCCTGGGTCAAGATCGGTGGGCAGTCCACCCTCAATATCGCCGGGACGATCTATGCCCCGAAGGCACAGGTCGTTCTCACGGGAGGATCGTCCGGCACGGGGATCGCGTCGGTGCAGATCATCTCCTGGGAGTTCGACATCGGGGGCGGCGCGACGCTATCGATGCCCTATGACCCGAAGGAGCTCTACCAATTCGAGCAGAAGGGGCTCGTGCGCTAGTCGGGACCCTGAACGCCGCGCCCGCGGCCCAGCAAGACGCGGGGCCCCGATCGGGGGTTCGTGGTAGCGTCGGCGGCCCATGAGCTTCCGAGGCCCGTTCCACGGCGCGCCCCCCGTCTCGACGCCGGTCCCGCCGGAGCGCCGTGGGCGCACGATTCGCCGGATCGTCGCCTTCTTCGGCCCGTACCGGGTCCAGGTCGGCATCGTCCTGGTCGCCATCCTGGCGACCAGCCTGCTGGGGCTGATCAACCCCATCCTGCTCAAGCTGCTCATCGACGACGCCATTCCACGGCTCGATTTCGGCCTGCTCAACCTGTTCGTCGGCCTGATGATCGCCGTGCCGATCGTGTCCGGGCTCATCGGCCTCGGGCAGTCGTACCTCAACAACGTGAT
This sequence comes from Chloroflexota bacterium, assembly GCA_031395155.1. Taxonomy (GTDB): domain Bacteria; phylum Chloroflexota; class Limnocylindria; order Limnocylindrales; family CSP1-4; genus CAKKPP01. The sequence continues at coordinate 2,339 of JANNUK010000082.1, forward strand.
CGGCCAGAGCGTCATGCAGGACCTGCGGACGGCGCTCTACGCCCATCTCCAGCGGATGCCGCTGCGCTTCTTCACGGAGACGCGGACCGGCGAGATCCAGAGCCGCCTGGCCAACGACGTGGGTGGGGTGCAGGGCGTCGTCACCGACACGGCGAGCTCGGTCACGGCCAACATCGCGATCGCCATCAGCACCGTCATCGCGATGATCGTCATCGACTGGCGCCTGACGGTCCTGTCGCTCGGCCTGTTGCCGTTCTTCATGTACCTGACCTACCGGGTCGGCAAGGTCCGCCGGGAGGTGTCCACCGAGACACAGAAGTCGCTGGCCGAGATGTCCGCCCTGACCGAGGAGACGCTGTCGGTCAGCGGCATGCTCCTGTCCAAGACGTTCGGCCAGCAGGCGAATTCGATCAAGCGCTTCCGCGGCCTGAAC
>JANNUK010000141.1:0-4305 GCA_031395155.1 Chloroflexota bacterium
CCAGATAGCCGCGATTGCCTGCAGCGCCCGAACGCCGTCGGCGACGCGGATCACGCTCACGTCGCCCAGGAGCGACGCGTCGGCCGGCGGCCGGGTCACGATCACGGCCGCTGCCCCGGCCGCGATCGCGGCATCCAGGAACGCATGTCCGTCGGCTCGCTCGCCCGGGATGGCGATGAAGACCTGGCCCGGCTCGATGCGACGAGAGTCCACGGCCGCCCCGTGAATCGGTCGATCGGATCGGTGAAGGAGATGGCCGCCGGTCGCCCGGACCACCTCGTCGACGCTCAACGGCGTGGCGGTCGCGTCTCGGCTGGCCGGGAGTGGCGGCCGGGCGTCGGTCACGGACGTGAGTGTCGCACAGGCCACCGTCACGGCGCGTCGCCGGCGCCGACCGAGGACGGGCTATCCCCGGACGACGACTGGCGATCGGCGGCCTGCGGGACCGGGCTGGGCGGTAGCTCGGGCAGCAGGCCGGACGTCTGGATCGCGGTCGTGGCGATCCGCCGGAATAGCTCGAACGAAAAGACTGGCATCTCTGCTCGCCCATGACGGATCACCTGGCGCGCCTCGTGGATCCGGACTGCCACGATGAGGTCCGGATGCCCGGCACGCCGACCGATGAAGCCGATGAAGGAGTAGTTGAACAGGTTCACCTTCCACGCTCCGCGTCCCTCGCGCGCCGACGTATCCCAGATCTGGGCAGTGCCCGTCTTGCCGCCGACGTAGTAGCCGGGCACCAGGGTCCGATCGCGATAGAAGTCGACCTCGGTGACCACGCGGTTCATGAGACCCATCATGGTCGGGCTGAGCGACGGATCCAGCACCTCGCCGCGTGGAGCGATCGGCACTTCGGTCTCGCCCACGGCCTTGACCACGTGCGGCTGCACCAGTGTCCCGCCATTCACCATCGCCGCGAAGGCCACAGCAAGTTGCATCGGGGTCACGGCGACACCCTGCCCGAATGCGCCGTTGGCCAGGTCGATCTCTTGCCATTGCGTGATGGTCGGGTCGCGCACCAGGCCGGCCACCTCGCCGGCCACGTCGATCCCGGACTTCTGGCCGAGACCAAACCTCGTCCACGTCTCGTGGAGGATCGCGGAGGACTCGTCGGTGGTCGCCCCGAGGCCCAGCGCCACCTTGGCGGCGACCACGTTCCGCGAATAGGCAATTGCGTCGCGGAACTCGATCTTGCCCATGCCCTTGCGATCGGCGTTGTCGACGCGGGCCTTGCCCCCGTCGAGCGAAAGCGACCCGGTGTCGGTAAACACGGTCGACGGGGTCACCGTGCCCTGCTCCAGTGCGGCCACTGCGGTCAACATCTTGAGCACGGATCCCGGCTCGTAGACCTCGCTCACGACCGGGTCGATGAAGCGTCCCGGCTCGGTTGCCGCGATCGCCCGGTAGTCATTGCCCGAGTACGACGGGTACGTCGCCTCGGCGTAGACCTCGCCTGTGTACGGATCCAGGACGACGGCAGATGCACTGACGGAGTTATCGGCGATCCACGTGGCAAGGAGTTCCTCCTCGATCGCGAGCTGAAGGCCCGCGTCGATCGTCAGTCGCAGGTCGATGCCGGGTACGCCAGGCTGGAGGATCGAGCCGCTCTCGGGCACGAGGCGCGACGAGATGTCACGACGCGCATCGACGATGGTCGGCACCCCGCCCAGCACATCCTGATACCGCTGCTCGACGCCGTACTGCCCCACCCCCTCGCGATTCACGAAGCCGAGGAGATGGGCGGCGAGGGTCGAGTCCGGGCCGCCGCCCTCCTGGGGATAGATCCGCATTGGTTCGGATTCAAGGGCGACCTGCGGCAGCTTTCCGTCGGCGATCGCCGCCCGGATCGCCTCCGAGTTCGCGGGCTCGACTTCGCGGGCGAGAATCACATAGGGCCTGGTCGAGGTCATCCGCTCGATCAGCACGGCTGCGGCGTCACCGTCCAGGCCGAGAATCTCGTTGACTGTCGTCGCCACCTCGCGCCGCGCCTTCGACGAGAGCTGGCTCGGCGCTGCCACCAGTCGGTCGCGGTCGACGCTCGAGGCCAGGACGACCGTTCCGGTCCGGTCGTAGATGGCGCCACGGCGGCTGGGAAGCTCGACCCGAACGGTCGTCTGACGCACGGCCTGCTCCGACAGGTCGGCGCCACGTACGACCTGCCAGTAGGCCAGGCGCAAGGTCAGCGCCGTGCTGGCCACGATCATCACCAGCAGGAGGAAGATCAGGCGACCCCGCGAATCCGTGCGACCCAGCATCGTGTCGACCGCCTGTCGCCTAGCGCGCCGGGAGAATGATCGATGGGCGAAGCTGCCCGAGGCCCGCGTCGAGACCGAGCTTCCTGATCGCCGAGTCGTGACCCAGCCGGCTCAGGTCGGACTCGACATCGGCCAGCCGGGCCTGGAGGCGAGCCTGCTCGCCTGCCAGCCGATCCAGCTCATAGCCGGTCGCCGACACGCGCACGGTCTGGGCGAGTGAGAAGAACGCCAGGACGAACGCCACGACGATGCCGACCAGCGCCCAGTCGACGGCCGTGGAGCGACGCTGGGCGCGGCGGGCGGCACTGGGCCGGCGCGGCAGGGCTGGCGCTTCGGCAAGGCGCGGGCGGCGGGGAAGGAAGGCGGACCGGGGGCGCGCGCCCTCGAAAACGGCCATCAGTCCATGAAGCCGTAACGCAGGCGTGCGGATCGTGGATCGACATAGGCGAATGCATCGGCGGGCGCGGACGCTCCGAAGTCGTCGTACCCGAAATCGCTTGCCTCCGGGGCGTGCTGACGCTCCGTTCGCTCGCGGAGCTCGTGCTGGCGACGACCGTATGCCTTGCGTCGACTGTTCTGATGTCGCTTGCTCACGGGGTCCTCCTCCACCGAGTGCGTGCGGCCGGCGGGAACATCCCACCGCTCCTTGCGGTACCTGGGTGCTGATCGGCTAGGCAGCGAGCCGTTCGGCGGCCCGCAGGCGCGCACTGCGCGCCCGTGGGTTCGATGAGAGTTCGGAAGCCGTGGCGGTAACCGAGCGCCGGGTGACGAGGCGCAAGCGTGGTTCGCGGCCACACACGCAGATCGGCACCTCGGGCGGGCAGGTACATCCCTGACGTTCCGCCCGGAAGAAGCGCTTGACGATGCGGTCCTCGAGCGAGTGGTAGCTCAGGACGACCAGCCGTCCGCCGGGTCGAAGCAGCATCAGGGCGGCACCCAGGGCGGCCTCGAGCGCCTCCAACTCCTCGTTGACGGCGATACGCAACGCCTGGAAGACGCGGGTCGCCGGATGGACCCGACGACGGCCCGGCGCGCGACTCGGCGCCGCCCGCTCGACCAGGGCAACCAGATCCTCGGCGGTTGTGATGGGCGCCGTCGATCGCGCGTGGACGATGGCCCGGGCGATCGGGGCCGCAAATGGTTCTTCGCCGTACCTGCGGAACAGCGCGACCATCGCCGGGACGTCGAGCGTGGCCAACAGGTCGGCTGCGGGCACCCCTCGGCTCGTGTCGAACCGCATGTCCAGCGGACCGCCGGTGCGGATCCCGAACCCGCGCGCCGCATCTGCGAGCTGAAAGCTCGACAGGCCGAGGTCCATCAGGCAACCGTCGACGGCACCGAACCCGGCCTCCGCCGCGACCGTTGCGAGATCCCGGAAATTGGCCTGGCGAAGGACGATGCGGTCCCCGAACCGCGGACGAAGGCGGGCGTCGACCCTGGCGATGGCCGCCCCATCGGCGTCGAGGCCGAGGAGGCGGCCATCAGGATCGGACGCCTCCAGGATCCGCTCGGTGTGCCCACCGCCGCCGAGGGTGGCGTCGATCTGAAGGCTGCCGGGCGCAGGTGCGAGCATCTCAAGGACCTCCTCCACCAGCACCGGCAAGTGCCCTTCCTTCATCTCTCCTCCACCAACGGATGACGGATCCCGAGCGGACCCTGAAAACGCATGTAGTGCGCTAGATCCCCAACCCTTCGAGGGCTTCGGCAAGCCGCGCGGGATCAGCGAGCGCCCGGCTGTACTCCTCCCAGCGATCGGGCGCCCAGATTTCGGCGTGATCGCGCGAACCGACGACGACGGCGTCCCCGGCGAGACCCGCGAATTCGCGCAGGTAAACCGGGATGACGACCCGGCCCTGGCGATCGAGATCCGCCTCGAAGGCTCCGGCGAAGACATAGCGCTGGAAGAGCCGGGACCCGGCGTCGGAGATGGGCAACCCGGCGACTTTGGCCGCCAGCTCGTCCCATCCCTTGCGGGTGTGAATGGCCAGGCATGAGTCCATCCATCGGGACACCACGGCGCCCGATACGAGTTGCGCTCTGAACTTCGAGG
>JANNUK010000150.1:0-11383 GCA_031395155.1 Chloroflexota bacterium
ACACGATGATCCGCGACGCGGTCATCCACCTCAACGGCGAGCAGCCGCTGCTGGCGGACCTGTTCGAGCTCCCGGCGGCGACCGATGCCGGGATGTTGTGCACGAATCTGCGGACAATGACGCGGACAAGGCCGATCTTCATCGATCACATCGATTCCGTCTTCTTCTTTCCATACCGGAACGTGCGATTCGTCGAAATTCGGGCCGGATCGGACGGTGCTCCCGATGCCGAGACACCGGCCTTGACCGGAGAGACGCCCGCCGAGGAACGCCCCGACGCCGAGCTGGAGATCGACGAGGACTTCCTCCGGCGCATTCGCGAGGCCTGACGCCCGCCAACTGCCGGTGAAGCACCCGGTGCTACACTCCCGCCCGATGCCGAAGCACCTGGTGATCGTCGAGTCGCCGGCCAAGGCGCGCACGATCGAGCGCTATCTCGGCGACGATTACCGCGTTCTGGCCTCCTACGGGCACGTCCGCGACCTGCCGGAGAACCCCGGCAAGGGCAAGTTCGGCGTCGATGTCGACCACGACTTCGAACCCGAGTACGTGATCTCCGAGGACCGCCGGAAGCAGGTTGAGACCATCGCGCGCGAAGCGAAACGCGCGGACACCGTCTACCTCGCGACGGACCTCGACCGTGAGGGAGAGGCGATCGCTTGGCATGTCGCCGAGGCGGCGAACGTGCCGTCGGCGAAGACGCGCCGGGTGACCTTCAACGAGATCACCGAGACGGCGATTCGCGCGGCCTTTGCCAACCCGCGCGATATCGATCGGAACCTGGTCGACGCTCAACAGACCCGACGGATCGTCGATCGCCTGGTCGGCTACACGCTGAGCCCGCTCCTGTCGCGCAAGGTGCGCGGTGGCCTGTCGGCCGGTCGCGTCCAGTCGGTCGCCGTCCGGCTCGTCGTCGAGCGGGAGCGAGAGATCGACGCATTCACCGCCCACGAGTACTGGACGCTCGAAGCCACCCTGGCGACAGCTGCGGGGGACACGTTCACGGCCGACCTCGTCCGGATCGACGGGGCGGCCATCGAGGTCGCCGACGGTGAGACGGCCGAGGCGCACGCCGCGGCGCTGCGTGGGCTCCGGCCGACTGTCACGAAGCTCGGCACCCGCCCGCTCAAGCGCAGTCCGGCGGCACCGTTCACGACGTCGACGCTTCAGCAGGAGGCCAGCCGGAAGTTGGGTTTTAGCCCGAAGCGGACGATGTCGGTTGCCCAGCGACTCTACGAGGGGATCGCGACGCCGGACGGCCAGGTCGGGCTCATCACGTACATGCGAACAGACTCGACGGCGATCGCCGGGGTCGCGATGGGTGAGGCCCGCGAGGTCATCCGCGACCGATTCGGCGAGCGTTACACCATGCCGAAGGGCAGGGTCTACAAGACCAAGGCCAAGGGCGCCCAGGAGGCCCACGAGTCCGTCCGTCCGACGAGCTTCCGACGCGATCCGGACTCGCTTGCAGGAAGCCTCAAGCCGGAGGAGCTCCGCCTGTACCGGCTGATCTGGCAGCGCGCCCTCGCGTCGCAGATGGCGGCGAAGGAGATGGAGACCACCACCGCGGAACTCGCGGCCGGACCGTACGAGCTGCGCGCGAGCGTGACCCGGACGCTGTTCGACGGCTTTTCCCGCGTCTATACCGAGGGTCGCGACGACGTGGCGGAGGAGGACGAGGGGGACCGCCGCCTGCCGACACTCGCCGAAGGCGACGAGGTCGACGTGCGCTCGGTGGACCCGACCCAGCATTTCACGGAGCCACCGCCGCGATTCACAGAGGCCACCCTCATCAAGTCTCTCGAGGAGCACGGGATCGGCCGGCCTTCAACGTACGCGGCCACGATCTCCACGATCGTCGATCGCGGCTACGTCAGGGTCGAGGAGCGCCGCCTCTTTCCCGAGCCCGTGGCCGGGATCGTGACGGACCTGCTCGTCACCCACTTCGGCGACTACGTCGATGTGGCGTTCACCGCCCGGATGGAGGAGGAGCTCGACGAGATCGCCCGCGGCGAGCGGGAGTGGATCCCGCTGCTGCGCGCGTTCTACGGGCCGCTCCGAGACCGCGTGGAAGAGAAGCGGCGTGAGCTTCGGCGGAGCGACTTCACGACCGAGGAGACCGACGAGGTCTGTTCGGAGGGGCACCCGATGGTGATCCGCCTGGGGCGGAACGGCCGGTTCCTCGCTTGCTCGCTGTTTCCCGAGCACAAGGAGTCGCGACCGCTGCCGGGCGACGAGGCGCCGCCGCTGGCCGGCGATGGCGAGCCGTGTCCCACGTGCGGAGAAGGCGTGCTCGCGACGAAGCGCGGTCGGTTTGGGCCCTTCGTGGGGTGTTCGCGCTACCCCGACTGCACGTACATCAAGAAGGACGGCCCACCGCCACCCGACCAGCTGCCGTTCGAGGTCGTTTGCCCGAAGAACGGCGACGGTCCCCTGGTCGCGCGTCGCGCACGGCGCACCGGAAACGTCTTCTGGGGGTGCTCGAAGTATCCCAAGTGCGACTACACGACGAACCACGAACCGCTCGGTGCCGTCCACGAGGCAGACGGTGGGCCCGTTGCCCGCCACGGCCAGGCCCTGATCTGCCTGCGCTGCGGGGCGGCGGTCGACGGCGCGCCGGAGTCGGTCGTCATTGGAGCCAGCCTGTCCGGGGGGCCGGCGAATCCGGCGGCCATCGCTGCGCGGCCCCGGCGCGGTCGCCCCGCGTCCGGCGAATCGCGGGGCCGGCGCACGACCGCGGGCGCGGGCCGGGGTGGCGCCGGCGGCACGGGACGCCGGACGCGGCCGGCCGGGCGCGCCACCGACGCGTGAGCACGGCGGACGGGACGCAGGGGACACACCCGGCCCTCGACCGCTTTCTTCTGGCGCTGGCCGCGCGAGACACGTCGGAGCACACGCGGCGCTCGTATCGGACGACGATCACGGGGTACCTCGCGTGGCTCGGCGATCGTGGCACGGACTGGCGGACCCCGGCGCGCACGGACCTCCGGGCGTATCTCGGCCGGTTGGGGGCGACCGGTGCTCGGAGCTCCGTCGGGCAGCGGCTGGCGGCGATCCGCTCATTCCACCGCTGGGCCGCCCGCGAGGGCCTGGCGCCCGGTGACCCGTGGAGCTCGATCGCGACACCCCGATTGCCGCGCCGGCTCCCGCGCGTCCTCGAGGTGAAGCAGGTCGAGGCGCTCCTGGCCGCGGTCGACGCCGACATCGACGACACCGCGAGAATCGACGGCGCCGTCCCACGAGCGGCGATTGCCCTGCGCGATCGAGCGCTCGTCGAGGTGGCCTATGCGGCCGGCCTCCGGATCAGCGAACTGGCCGCCGCCGATCTCCGTTCGCTCGACCTCGGGCGAGCCCAGGTGACCGTCGTCGGCAAGGGCCGCAAGGAGCGCATCGGCCTCCTGGGCCGGCCTGCTGTCTCTGCTCTGCGCGCCTATCTCGAGGACGGCAGGCCGGTCCTCGCCGCTCGGTCGGCGGACGATGGTCCCGAGCCGACGGCGGTCTTCCTGAATCACCGGGGAGGCCCGCTTGGGGTGCGCGGGCTCCGCCTCCGTCTCGAACGACTGCGGCGTCGCGCGGGACTGCCGCTCGGCGTCTCGCCGCACACCCTGCGGCACTCGTTTGCGACGCACCTGCTCGACGGAGGCGCAGACCTGCGGGTTGTCCAGGAACTGCTCGGCCACGAGAGCCTCGCCACGACCCAGATCTATACCCACGTGTCGCCGGCACGCCTGCGAGCCGCCTACCGGGACGCCCATCCGCGGGCGCGCAGCGTGCGCGAGCCCGACCCGGGCGCCGGATCACCGTCGAGGTGACGCGCTCGAATACCCTGGCTCGTGCCGGATTGATCGTCACCATCGCGTTCCTTGCAGCGCGCGCCCTGGGCTGGGTGCGGCTGGTCGTCATGGGCACCATCTTCGGGGCACAGGGTGAGCTGGATGCCTTCTTCGCCGCGTTTCGCCTGCCCGACCTCATGTTCCAGCTCGTGGCTGCCGGGGCCCTCGGATCGGCATTGATCCCGCTCATCACCGGCCTTCTCGCCAGGGACGAACCGGGGCGCGCCTGGCGTCTGGTCTCGACCGTCGCGAACGCCATGCTCGTCGGCCTGGCGGGGCTCGCCGTCGTCCTGTTCATCGCCGCGCCCATCGTCGTCCCAGCGATCACACCGGGGTTCGATCCCGCCCAGGTGGAGCGGACCGTCGGCCTGACCAGAATCATGCTGCTGAGCCCGATCCTGCTCGCACTGGGTGCCGTCGCCACGAGCGCATTGAACGCCACGGACCGGTTTGCGGCGGCGGCCGTTGCGCCGATCGTCTACAACGTCGGGATCATCGGCGGTGCCGTGCTGCTCGGCCCGGCGATGGGCGTCACCGGCGTCGCCATCGGTGTCGTCGCCGGTTCTGCCGCTCATCTCGCCGTGCAGTTGCTGCCGCTTCGGCGAAGCGGCTTCCGGTACAGCGCCGCGATCGACCTCGGCGATCCATCCACGCGCGAGGCGATCGGCCTGATCGTTCCCCGCGCGATCGGACTCGGCGCCAACCAGATCACCTTCATCGTGGCGACGACGCTCGCGTCGGGACTGGGTGCCGGCGCAATCACGGCGTACAACTACGCGTTCGCGATCATGCAACTCCCGATCGGGGTCATCGGGGTCCCCCTCGGGGTCATCGTGTTTCCGTCCATGGCGCGCGAGCTCGCCAAGGGCTCCACGGCGGACTACGTGCGCCTCCTGACCCGCGCCCTTCGATTGATCATCTTCGTGATGGTCCCGATCATGGGCTTGGCGATGGTCCTGCGCGATCCGATCGTCACCATCCTGTTCGGGTACGGCCGGTTCGACGACCGGGCGATCGCGTTGACCGCCGACACGCTCCTGTTCTTCCTCGCGGGCCTGGCGGCGCACGCCTCGATCGCGATCCTGGCGCGCGCCTTCTACGCGAGACGCGACACCAGGACACCGGCACTGGCGGCGATCCTGGCGGTCGTGACCAACTCCGTCCTTGCGGTCGTGCTCGCCGGTCCGTTGGGGCTCCAGGGCCTGGCGCTCGCGATCGCGGTCGGCGCATGGCTCGAGACGGCGGTGCTGCTGGCCGTTCTGAAGCGACGTGTTCCCGACCTTCGCCTCGACGGCCTCGCCCGAGTGGTCGCCCAATCGGTCCTGGCATCCGTCGCAGCGGGAGGAGCGGCGTTGGTGGCACTCCGTTGGCTGGGCGGCCTGCTCGGTCCCGACCCGAACCAGATCCTGATCGCCAGCGAGGTGGCGATCGTCGGCGGCCTCGGGCTCGGCGTCTATCTCGGGCTCGCCGCGGTGTTGCGGATCCCGGAGCTGCCGTCCACCATCGAGGTCATGCGCGACATCGTCCTGCGTCGGCGGTCCACGTGATCGAGAACAGCGTTCAACCCGCCGCGACCGACGCAACCGACACGACTGACGAGGCCGCGTGGGACGCGTTCGTTGCCCGTTCGGAGCCCGGTTCCTATCTGCAGGCGAGCCCATGGGCGGCGGTCAAGGCGGTCAACGGCTGGTCGGCCGCGCGGATCATCACCTCGTCCGTCCAACCAGGATCGGCGACGTCGATCGGCGCGCAGGTCCTGGTTCGGCGCCCGAGGCCCTTGCCGTGGGCATTCGCCTACGCGCCACGGGGCCCGGTGTCCGAGACCTGGACGCCGACGGCAGTCGAGATGTTCACGGATCTCGTGCGGCGCGATCTCGGCCGTCACCCCGAGCGCATCTCGCATCTCCGGATCGATCCCGAGATCGAACTCGACGGTCCGCTCGATCTCGAGGGCGCGCTCCGCCGGTCGTTGCGCGGCACCGGCTGGCGTCCAGCGCCGGCGATCCAGCCCAACGCGAGCCGGATCATCGACTTGCACGCCGACGAGGCCGCGCTGTGGGGCGATCTCCGCAAGAAGTGGCGCCAGTACGTGAACAAGGCCCGCACGTCGGGCGTACAGGTGGTCGACGCCGAGAGTGATCGGATCGGCGACTTCTACCGCATCTATCGCGAGACGGCGGCGCGAGCCGGCTTCCTGATCCGGACCGAGCAGGCTTATCGGGACGTGTGGGAGGCCTTTCGCCCGCTGGACATGGCGCGCCTCCTGTTCGCCCAGTCGGCCGAGGGCGAGCCGCTGGCGACACTGCTCCTGGTTCGCACCGGCGGGCGCGTCGTGGAACCGTATGGCGGCATGACTGCCGCCGGCGCAGACCTCCGGGCGAACTACCTGCTGAAGTGGGAGGCGATCCGCTCGTCCCGGGAGCAGGGTGCGACGAGTTATGACCTGTGGGGTCTGGCCCATGCCGGAATCGCCCATTTCAAGACCGGGTTCGGGGGTCGCGAGGTCCGCTACATCGGTGCCTGGGACTTCGTCCTGAGCCGCCTCGGGCGGGCCACGTACGACGTCGCCCAGCGCAGCCGGGTGTGGGTCGCTCGCCGCCGACGCGGTCTAGCCGGAGGAAGCGGCCCCGGGGCTGCCGAATTCGCCGGAGGCGACTAACCCACGTGGCTACCGGAATGGTCGACTTTCGAGAGGCGACGCGTGACGAACTCGAGGCCTGGGACGACCTCACCGTCCACGTCGGCGGCGGCCACGTGTACCAGTCCCGCGCCTGGGCGGAGCACCGCGCGGCGAGCGGCTGGCGGCCCGAGTTCCTCATGGGTTCGGACGGTTCCGCGGTCCTCGCTCTCAGTCGGGCGTGGCCCTTGATCGGAGGGGCCGGGGCCTATCTCCCGCGCGGCCCGGTACCCGCCGGCTCGGCCGAGGCGATGGCCGCGCGCCTCCGCGGTGCCGCGGCCTGGCTGGTGGCGCATGGCGTCGATGTCGTGGCGTCCGACGCGGAGGTCCCGGGTGGCGCCGGCTACGCGGCGCTCGTCGCTGCGGCCGGGTTCCACGCGATCCCCGAGATCCAGCCGTCGCGCCACCGGATGTCCCTGCCGCTGGCCGGTTTCGACGAGGCCGCGATCCGCGCCGGCCTGACGAAGTCCGCCCGGCAGAGGATCGCCGCGGCCGAACGCGACGGTCTCGCCGTGATCCGGCACGATCGCGGCGCCGCTGCCGACGACCTGTTCGGCGCACCGGTCGGGGACACGGTGGCCGCGCTCGAGGCATTCTCCCGCCTGCTCGTCTCGACCGGCGAACGGGTCGGCTTCCGGATCGGCGACCGTGCCGGCTTCGTCGATTGGTGGACGCTCGCCCACGCCGCCGGCCATCTCGTGCTCCTCGAGGCCGTGGCGAACGTGCCGGCGGCCAACGCGGCGGGGAACCCCGCGGCGGCGCTGAATGGCACGCCGATCGCCGGTCTCCTCCTCTACCGGCACGGGGGTCGCCTGACGACGGTCCATTCGGCCGATGATCCGACCGCCCGCCGCGACCACCCGGGCCTCATGCACCTGCTTCGCTGGCGGGCGATCCAGCTGGCGCTCCGAGAGGGACGGGCGGAGATGGATCTCGGCGGCGTCGACGTGGCGCCGGATCACGCGGAACCGGCCCCCGGCTCGCCGACACACGGCCTGTACGAGCACAAGCGCTCGTTCGGAGCTCGTTGGGTCACGATGAGTGGCGCCCACGAACGGATCGTCCGTCCGTGGCGTTACCAGGCAGGCCGGGTGACGTCGCGACTCGTCCGGGTGACAATGCGATGAGCAGCGGCCGCAGCGCAGGGGGAATCGAGGCGCGACTCGCCGCGGCCGAGCCGCTGGAGCCGCGGCCCCTCGCCGACCTTGTCGCTCGCCTGGACGCCGACGGCCTGCTCGTTCGGACGGAGACCGTTGCCGGCGACGGTTTGTCCGGCGCCGTCCGTGGGCCGGTCTACGACTCCCGGGAGGTCGGCCCGGGCACCGTGTTCGTGGCGGTTCCCGGCAGCCACGTGGACGGCCACGACTTCGCCCGGCGCGCGGTCGCAGGCGGGGCAGCGGCGATCATCGTCGAACACCCGATCGCCGACCTGCCCGTCCCGCAGTTGATCGTCAGTACGTCCCAGCGGGCTCTCGCGGGTGCCGCCACCTGGTGGTACGGGGATCCATCTCGCGACCTCGCGGTCATCGGCATCACCGGGACCGACGGCAAGACCACGACCTCGCTGCTCGCCGTGGCTGCACTCGAGGCCGCCGGTGTTCGGACGGGGCTCATCGGGACGGTAGAGACGAAGATCGGCCACGATCGCGAGGCCAATGTCGCGCACGCCACGACACCCCAAGCTCCGCTGCTCCAGGCGGCAATCCGGGCGATGGTCCAGGCAGAAGATCGGGCCGCCGTGATCGAGACGACGTCACATGGGCTGGCCCTGGGCCGCGTCGACGGGATCGCCTACGACGCGGCGGTCCTGACCAACCTGACCCACGAGCATCTCGAGTTCCATGGGACCTGGGAGGCCTACCGCGACGCCAAGGTGTCGCTGTTCGAGCGGCTGGCGACAAACGTCGCGAACCCGGCCAAGGCGTTCGTCCCGTGGCCGCGGACGGCGATCATCAACGTCGACGACCCCACGGCTGAGCGGTTCATCGCGGCCGCCCGAGGGGCCGGCGCCAGGATCATCGGCTTCGGAGCAGCCGCCGACGCGGACGTCCGGTTCGGCTCGGTCGAGGAGGCAGAAGGCGGGCTCGCGGTCTCCGTAGATGGCGCGTTCGGTCAGGCGCGCCTGCGACTGCACCTCGAGGGCCGGTTCAACGCCTACAACGCCGTGGCCGTCATTGCGCTCGGTGAGGCGATGGGCCTCGACGCGGCCGCCGTCCAGTCGGGTCTCGAATCCGTCGAGCGCATCCCGGGCAGGATGGAGTCGGTGGATGCCGGCCAGCCCTTCGCGGTCGTGGTCGACTATGCCCACAGTCCCGCCTCACTCGGGACGGTCCTCGACCAGCTCGGGCTTGCGGCTGAGCGACGCCGCGGTGGCGTGATCGCCGTCTTTGGTTCGGCCGGGGAGCGGGACATCGCCAAGCGTCCGATGATGGGCCGGATTGCCGGGGAGCGCTGTCGATTGGTGATCGTCACCGATGAGGACCCGCGTGGCGAAGACCGGCACGCGATCCTCGGCGAGATCGCCGCCGGTGCGGAGCAAGTCGGGCGCAGACGCGGTGACGACCTGCTGCTCATCCCCGATCGGCGAGCGGCGATCCGGGCCGCGTTCGAACGTGCTCGGGCCGGTGATGTGGTCCTGCTCGCCGGCAAGGGACACGAGTCATCAATCCTCTACGACGACGGCCCGATTCCCTGGGACGAGCGCGCGGTCGCGCTCGAGGTCCTGGCCGAACTCGGTCACGGGGGTCCGACCGGCCTGCACGGGACCTTCGGGTCCGGCTGAGCTGCCGGGCGGCCGGGATCGCCCCTGCCCGCTGCTATCCTTGATCGATGGCCGCGCCCCGCACGAAGTCCGATTCGCCGCCGCGCTCCGGTGCGCCGTCGTCTCGGGCGACTTCCACCCGTTCGCCTGGTACGGACGAGGTGGGGCGGCGAGGGCCGCGCCGGACAACTTCGGTGACCGCCGCGCACGGCGCAAAGCCCGACCTGCCCGCGCTGCGTGCGTCCCTCATCGCGACCATCGCCGAGCACTATCCACAGGCCGACCTCGAGCCGGTCGGCCGTGCCTTCGACTTCGCGGTCGAAGCACACGATGGCCAGCAGCGGGCCTCGGGCGAGCCGTACGTGACCCACCCGATCGCATCCGCCGAAATCCTCGCCGACCTGGGGATGGACCCGACGGCGATCCAGGCGGCGCTCCTCCACGATGTCCCCGAGGACACGGACTACTCGCTTTCGGACCTCGAGGAGCGCTTCGGCGCCGAGGCGGCCCGCCTCGTGGACGGCGTCACCAAGCTGTCGCGTTTCAGCACGCACAGCCACGAGCAGCAGCAGGCCGAGAACATCCGCAAGATGCTCCTGGCGATGGCCGAGGACATCCGGGTCGTCCTGATCAAGCTTGCCGACCGCCTCCACAACATGCGCACCCTCGCAGCGCTACCGCTCGAGAAGCAGCTTCGGATCGCCCGCCAGACGGAAGAGATCTACGCCCCACTCGCCGAGCGCCTGGGTATCTGGCAGATGAAGTGGGAGCTCGAGGACCTGTCCTTCAAGGTCCTGGAGCCCGAGCGCTTCCGGGAGTTGGCGAAGCTCCTCGACACCCGACGCAAGGGTCGTGAGGCCTACATCGACCGCGCGATCGCGGAGCTGACGCCACGCCTCGCCGAGGCCGGGATCGAAGCGGACCTCCAGGGACGGCCGAAACACATCAACAGCATCTGGAAGAAGATGCAGCGCAAGGGCGCCGAGTTCGGCGAGATCTACGACGTGTATGCGATCCGCATCCTCGTCGACAAGGTCGCCGACTGTTACGCGGCACTCGGGATCGTCCACTCGATCTGGCGTCCAATTCCCGGTCAGTTCGACGACTACATCGCCGTGCCCAAGAACAATCTCTACCAGTCCCTGCACACGGCCGTGATCGCCCTTGACGGCAAGCCCCTTGAGATCCAGATCCGAACGCAGCAGATGCACCAGGTGTCCGAGGTCGGCATCGCCGCCCACTGGCGGTACAAGGAGGGGACCAAGTCCGACCGCGAGTACGATGCCAAGCTGGCCTGGTTGCGCCAGCTCATGGACTGGCAGCGCGACGTGTCCGATGCCACGGAGTTCGTCGAGGGCATCAAGCTCGACATCTTCCAGGACCAGGTCTTCGTGTTCACGCCCAAGGGCGACATCAAGGACCTGCCGGCCGGTGCCACGCCGCTCGACTTCGCCTATCGGATCCATACGGACGTCGGGCATCGGACAATCGGATCCAAGGTCAACAACCGGCTCGTCCCGCTCGACTACCGCCTGAAGAACGGCGACATCGTCGAGGTCGTCACGACGAAGGGCGAGCACGGCCCGTCGCGCGACTGGCTGAACGTGGTCCGCACCAGCCATGCCCGCGAGAAGATCCGGCAATGGTTCAAGCGCAAGGACCGTGACGAGAACATCGTGCACGGTCGCGAGTCGCTTGAGCGCGAGCTGCGACGACTGGCCCGGACGACGATCGCCGCGGTCGGTCTCGACCGGGTCGCCGAGGTGGGGCGCCACTACAACTTTGAATCCGTCGACGATTTCTTCGCGGCGATCGGCTACGGGGCGGTGAGCGCCCAGCAGGTGGTCAGCCGCCTCGGCGTGCTCGACGACGCCGAACTCACGCTCCCGGCGGTGGCGCCCCCCGCCCCGCCGAGAACCGGTGGGGTCAAGGTCAAGGGGGTGGGGGACCTCCTCGTTCGCTTCGCCAGGTGCTGCCACCCGATCCCCGGCGACCCCATCTCCGGCTTCATCACCCGGGGCAAGGGCGTCACCGTGCTCCTTAGGAGCTGCCCCACGGTGATCAACGAGCGCGATGTCGGCCGCCTCATCGAGGTGGAGTGGGAAGGCGCCG
>JANNUK010000162.1:0-3465 GCA_031395155.1 Chloroflexota bacterium
AGCGCTACAGCTCGCGAGTCGTCGTGAAGGACGTGTCTCTGGAGGTGTCGAGCGGCGAGGTCGTGGGCTTGCTGGGCCGGCGGACCGGGCGGCGCCAGACCCAGTCGAGCATCTGGCCACCCGTCGACATGTTGCGGCGGAACATCGCTCGCGGGGCGAGGCGGCGACCGTGCGGATGAAGTTCGTAGCGACGGGTACGACGCAGCTCGAGACGCGGCGTGAGCAGGTCCACCAGCCGTTCGGCGTCGCGCAGCTCGGCCGGGGTCATCCGGTCGAACTCACGGTGGCGGATGACCTCGGTGGCGCTGAAGGCGTCGGGCGCGATCGTGATCCCATCGACCGCCTCGTCATCGGTCGCGTCCTCGTCGTCCTTCGAGGCCAGCGGCTGACCGACGTCGGCCCGTGCCTTGACGGCCTCGTCGCCGACACCGGGCTCGTTCTCGCCGTCCTCGCCGGTTTCGAGGTCCGCTTCGGCGTTCTCCCGGCGCGTCGATGCGGGAGGCTCGCCCGGCCAGGAACCGCGACGGCGCCAGTAGCGATCGAAGATGAGGTCGTAGGTGGGTCGATCGTCCCGTCGGCGGATGAAGACGGCCGCGCCGGCCGCCTTGACCTGCGCGCGATCGCCCAGATCGATGACCTCCAGTGCCCGGGCGAAGTCCTGCGCGGCGCCCAGGTCCGTCGACAGCCCGGCGCGCCGCAGTGCCCGCCCGAACCCGACCGCCTGGCGGAGCATCCGTCGCCCGTCGATCTCCTCGCCGCGCGGTGTCCGGGCGATCGCCGGATCGGTCATCGGACAGTCATCGTAGCGGCCGGGTCGTCGTGCCGCCGCCGTTCATACGCCGACGCTCAGCGCTGGGCCGACGTCTCGGCGAGATAGCGGCGAGCCGTCGTCCCGCGGACGCCGCGCACGTCCTCTTCGTACTTGAGGACGACGCCGAGCGTCTCGTCGACCATCTCCGGGGTCAGTTCCTTCGCGCCGAGGGCGAGAAGAGCCGCGGCCCAGTCGAGCGTCTCGGCGATCCCCGGGACCTTCGTGAGGTCGGCCTCGCGCAGGCGATGGACGAATGAGACGACGGCGCGGGCGAGCGATTCTGGGGCGTTCGGGACGCGGGCAAGGACGATCTCGAACTCCTTGTCCGCCGAGGGGTAGTCGATCCAGTGGTACAGGCAGCGACGCTTCAGCGCGTCGTGGACCTCGCGCGTCCGGTTCGAGGTGAGGATGACCCGCGGCGGCCGCACCGCCCGGATCGTGCCGATCTCGGGGACGGTGACCTGGTAGTCGGACAGGATCTCGAGGAGGTAGGCCTCGAATTCCTCGTCGGCCCGGTCGATCTCGTCGATGAGCAGGACGGGCGGCTCGCCGGGGTCGCCGTCGGTACCTTCCGCTTGGTTCGCCTCGAGCGCCTGGAGGAGCGGCCGCTTGATGAGGAAATCGGGCCCGAAGATGTCGTGGGCGGTGGCATGGTCGGCCGTTCCGCGCGCCTCCATGAGCCGGATCTCCAGCATCTGGCGCGGATAGTTCCACTCGTAGACGGCGTTGTTGACGTCCAGCCCCTCGTAGCACTGGAGCCGGATGAGCCGCGTCCCGAGACTGGCGGCGAGGACCTTGGCGAGCTCGGTCTTGCCGACTCCGGCCTCACCTTCGAGGAGCAGCGGTTTGTCGAGCCGCAGCGACAGGAAGACCGACGTCGCGAGCGATCGATCGGCGATGTAGTCGCGCTCGCGGAACGCGGACGCGATCGCCGCGGCGGAACTCAGGTCGGCCGGGGTGTCTTTCGTCATCACGGCGCGAGTCTACCGCGTGACATCGATCATCCGTCCGGCGCGTCAAGGTCGCGGGCATAGGACGGGAAGCGGAAGCGCTGGTCGCGGGTGAGGAGTCCGCCGTGGCCGAGGCCGGACACGAGGCGCGGGCCGGGCCGCTCGCCGGTGAGGAGGCGCGGCAGGACGAGGTCGGCGGCGGTCGCCTTCGAATAGGCGCCGCAGGTCGTCAGGCCCAAGACGGCCACGCGGCCGATCCGCCCGAGCCAGAGCATCGAACCCGGATGCGCCGGCACGCCGCGCCGGACCACGCTGCCGCCCAGCGCCTCGACGGCGCCGAAGAACGGGTCGGCCGGGTCGGTGCTGCCGCCTCCGGCGGTCAGGATGACGTCAACACGATCGTGTCCAGTGCAGAACGCCGCCATGGCACCCGCGACGGCCGCGTCATCCGCCGCGTATGAGATCCCTGCCAACGTGGAACCGAGACCCTCGACCTTGTCCGCGACGCTCGTCTCGAAACGCTCGCGGGCCACCGAGTGGATCGCCTCGCGGACGACGACCCCGACGCGCCTCGGGACGAACGGCGCGACCCAAACGATCGGCCGCCGGCCGAAACCGGCCTGCCGACGACCGGCATCGACGAGTGCCGCATCGACGACGTGTGGGGCGACCTTGACGCTCGCAACGAGCTGCCCGGCATGAACCACCGACCCGTCGAAGGCGGTGAAGACCTCGAGCGGGTCGATCCGGTTGATCCGCTCCAGGGCAGCCGTCCGGACGTGGAGCACGCCATCGACCGCGGCGACGAGGTCCACTCGACTCTGTGCGGGACCACGGGTCGTCAGCCCGCCTCCGGCAACCGCCGCCGCCAACCCGAGCGCCGCCTCGTCCTCGTGGACGTCTCCCAGTTCGAGGATCAGGACCGTGACGCCGTCGGGCCCGACTGCGCCGGAATCGGCCGCCAACGCAGCCAGGTCCTCCGCCGAGAGCCGCCGACCCTTGGGCAGGCGCTGTCCGCCCGCGACGAGATCGCGGGTCAGCACGGACCCCACGAGCAAGGCCGGCGGATGCGCGCCGGGCAGGATCCGCTCGACGCGCACGCGCGTTGCCCGCCCCGAGGCGGCCTAGCCGAGCCGCGCCAGGGCGGCCTCGATCGCTCGACCGGTATAGACGACGGCCATCGCCGACCGATAGGTAGCGTCGGCATGGATGTCGCCCATGACCGCAACACCGTCCGTCGCGTGCCCGGCGGCCGCGGCCACGGCCCCCGACGACCCGTCGGACCCCGTCAATGCCGCTTCAACGGCCTTCGCCCGGTACGGCGCGTCGCCCACCCCGGTGATCGCCACGCGGCAGAACCCGATCGACCCGTCCGGAGCCCGCATCACGACGGCCGCAGCGCCGGCGATCGCGTAGCCGGAGGCCGGCTGGGCGATCGCGACATATGCCGACCCGGCCCCGTCCATCGGCCCGGGGATCCGGATCTCGGTGACGATCTCGTTCGGTTCTAGCCCCGTCTGGAACGGACCCTCGAAGAACCCGTCCACTGGGAGAGTCCGCTCCCCGCCCTTCGAGCGGGCGACAAGCTCTGCGTCCAGGGCCAGGAGGCACGCCGGCATCTCGGTCGCCGGGTCGCAATGGGCGACCGCACCGCCGATCGTCCCAAGGTGCCTGGTCTGGACATCCGCGATGCCCGGCAGGACG
>JANNUK010000214.1:0-6625 GCA_031395155.1 Chloroflexota bacterium
CTCCTGTCGACGTCTGGAGGCAGGTCGGCTTCAGGCTCAGGACGTGCGACGAAACCCAGTCGATCGCAGTCGACCGGCCGCCATCAGGCCGATGATGAGGCCCACTCCGACCGCGGCGAAGCCGCCCTGTTCATCCCAGCCGATCAGCCCGAACTGACCCGTCGCCGAGAAGAGGGCGGCTCCGGCCACTCCTCCCAGCGCTGCGGCAATCAGGCGGGCCGGCCAGCCCCGACCCCGTCTCGCGGCCAGCAGGACCCCCGCGATGCAGAGCATGCCCGCGAGCAGCGCGCCCCCGCCGAACACCGTCAGTAACGGGCTCACGTCTTCGAGGACGATGTCCACGAACCAGCTGCACGTCTCCTCGTCAGCCGCTCCGTAGGCGGCAGCGCCCATGCCGAACCGCGGGCCGAGGATCGCCTGACGGGTGAGGTCGAATTCCCGAATCGTCCCGGAGCCCCATGGCACCGTCGAGTATCGGTCCATGATGCCGAGAGAGGCCAGCATGTAGAAGGTCGTCACGCCGCCTGCCTGTTCCTCGAACGGCTCCGGATCCTTGAACGCGAACGGGGCCGTCACCTCGACCGTGAGGCGATCGCTCGATCGGACGTGCCACGGATCGCCGGGCTCGAGGGCGCCCAGGTCGATCGTGCTCGGGCCCGCGGATCCAGAGACGACGCATGGGCCCGATGTCGATGCGGACGCGAGTGCCGGCGCGGCAACCTGTACGACGAGGGCGAAGACGATCACGATCATCCGGAGACCGCGAGGTGGCATGCTCCCTCCAATGGACTCGAGATTTTCCTGCCAGGTGCACGGTACAGGCTGCAGGCTGGCCGCGCGTGTCGCCAACGAGGGGTCCCATCTGCCACAATCGCCGACACATCCGATCGATCCGAACTGGAGCCCAGCATGGCCGTCGAACCCTCCACAACGATGTCGAGCGCGGAGATCGTTGCCCTCTCGCGCGCCCACACGTTCTTCTCGTGGTCCGTCCAGGGCGCGCTCGATCCGATAGCGATCGATCATGCCGAGGGCGTCTACCTGTACACGCCCGAGGGGGATCGGATCCTCGACTTCAACAGCCAGCTGATGTCGGTGAACATCGGGCACGGCGACCAGCGCGTGGTCAGGGCGATCACCGAACAGGCGACCCGCCTCCAGTTCGTGTACCCGGGGTTCACGACGGAGCCACGGGCCCGGCTCGGGGCCAAGCTCGCGGCGATCATGCCGGGCGACCTCGACAAGGTGTTCTTCACCCTGGGCGGGGCCGAGGCCATCGAGAACGCGATCAAGTTGGCCCGCCACTTCACCGGCCGGACGAAGGTCCTCGCGCGCTATCGCGCCTATCACGGGGCCACGATGGGGGCGATGACGCTGACCGGCGACCCGCGCCGCTGGGCCAACGAGCCGGGTCTCGTGGGCGTCGTGCGCTACCCGGACACCCACCGGTGGGGCGAAAAGGAATCGCTCCCGGCGGCCGAGGCGCTCCAGGGACTCGAGGATGTCGTCCGGTATGAGGGCCCCCACACGATCGCCGCGATCTTCCTCGAGACGATCGTCGGGACCAACGGCATCCTCATCCCGCCGGACGGCTATCTGCAGGGCGTCCGCGAGCTGTGCGACCGGCACGGGATCCTGATGGTCTGCGACGAGGTCATGGCCGGGTTCGGCCGCACGGGTCGTTGGTTCGCCGTAGACCATTGGAATGTCGTCCCCGACCTGATGACGATGGCGAAGGGCCTGACGAGCTCCTATCTCCCGCTCGGCGGGGTGGCGATGCGACATCACATCGCCGAGGCGTTCGAGACAAAGATGTTTTTCGGGGGCCTGACGTACAGCAGCCATCCGGTGAGCCTTGCGGCCGCCCTCGCGACGATCCAGGTGTACGAGGACGACGGCCTCATCCAGAACGCGGCGCGCCTGGGGCCGGTCATGCGGGCGCATCACGAGCGTCTCGCCGCGAAGCATCCCTCGGTGGGGGCACATCGCAACATCGGCCTGTTTGGGATCCTGGACCTGGTTCGGAGCCACGAACCGTGGACGCCGATGACGCCGTTCAACGGGACGAGCGACGAGATGAAGGCCGTCGGCAAGTTCTTCCGCGAAAACGGCCTCTATACGTTCATTGCCAACAACTCGATCCATACCAACCCACCGCTGTGCATCACCGATGCACAGCTCGCCGAGGGCTTCGACATCATCGACAAAGCCCTGGATATCGCGGACCAGGCGGTCAAGAACTAGCCGATGGCGACCGTGGCGGCGCGGCCGCCTTCGACGGGAGACGGGTCGGCGCGAAGCTGGGTCCGTGGGGCCGCTGTCGGCGGCATCGTGCTTCTCGGAGTCGCGCTGGTCTGGGAAGGCGTCAAGTTCCTCGGCGGGGTCCCCTGGCGAGAGCCGCTGGCGCTCCCCGGGGCGCCGGTACTCCACGACCCGCCGTTCCGCTGGCAGTTCGCCAACGACCTGAACCTGCCGCACATCTGGAACATCGTGCTCACGTTCTTCGAGCCGTGGCAGCGCAATGCGGACCAGAACGTGGCCCAGTACCTGATCGGGACGGCGCTGTACACGTGGCGGGAGGCGGCGCTGGGCTTCCTGTTTGGAGCCGCGTTGGGCCTCGTCCTGGCGACCCTCTTCGTCCATTCCCGCCTGCTTGAGCGGGCCTTCGTGCCGTACGTCGTGGCGAGCCAGACGGTCCCGATCGTGGCACTCGCACCCATGATCGTGTTCGCCTTCGGCCCTTCGGTGACCGCCGTCGTCATCGTGGCCACCTATCTCACGTTCTTCCCTGTGACGATCGCCATGATCCGCGGCCTGCGCGCCTTCGATCCGAGGGCCATGGAGCTGATGGAGTCGTACGCGGCAACGCGGCTCGAGATCTACTGGAAGCTGCGCCTCCCGGCATCGCTGCCGTACCTGTTCACCGCGCTCAAGATCGCGGCCACGGCGAGCATCGTCGGCGCAATCATCGGCGAGGGTCCGGGTGGCATCAACGACGGCCTCGGCCGGGCGATCATCACCTTCAACCAGTACTACATCACCGGTCCGGAAAAGCTGTGGGCGGCGATCGTCGTGTCGGCCGCGCTCGGGATCGGTTTCTTCGCGCTCGTTCGTGGAGCAGAGGTGCTGCTCATGCGCAACCGTCCCGCCGACGCCCGGGGATGACTCGATCGAGGGAGTGCCGCCGCCGATGACCTCCGAACAAGCTCCAGCCGTCGTTCGCCTGGCCGGTGTCGACAAGGTCTTCCATGTGGGCGATCAGATGACGACGGCACTGGCCGGGATCGATCTGGAGATCCAGCGCGGTGAATTTGTCTCGCTCATCGGACCGTCCGGGTGCGGCAAGAGCACCCTGCTGCGGATCATCGCCGACCTGATCGATCCGTCGGGCGGCGAGGTTGCGGTCGGCGGGAAGACGGCCGGCGATGCGCGCCGAGCCCGCGACTACGGGATGGTCTTCCAGGCGCCCGTCCTGTTCGATTGGCGCACGGTGGAGGACAACGTCAGGCTGCCGCTCGAGATCATGGGCTGGGACGGCGCCCGGCGGACGTCGAAGGCGCGCGAGATGCTCGATCTTGTGGAGCTCGGAGACTTCCTCCACCACTACCCGTACCAGCTGTCGGGTGGCATGCAGCAACGGGTGGCGATCGCCCGGGCGCTCGCCTTCGAGCCATCGATCCTCCTGATGGACGAGCCATTCGGAGCGCTCGACGAGATGACGCGAGAGCGGATGAACTCCGAGGTCCTGGACATCTGGGAGCGGACCGGGACGTCCGTTGTCTTCGTCACCCACTCGATCCCCGAGGCGGTGTTCCTGTCGTCACGGGTCGTCGTCATGAGCGCTCGACCGGGGCGCATCACCAGGATCATCGATGTGGATGTGCCCCGGCCGAGAAACGAGGAGACCCGCGAGTCGACGCACTACTTCGAGCTGGTGACCAAGGTGCGCGAGGCACTGCGTGCGGGTGAGGCCGGTCAGAATGGCGCGTCTGCCGGCACGAGCGGGAAAGGTACCGTGGAGCGGGTTCGGGCCGAGGGTGGCGTCGGGTGACCGCGACGACCGCCGGCGCGGGCGATCGGACGGGACCGGGCGGTGCCGCGAGTGGCGGCCGGTGGCGCCGGCGCGCCATCGATCTGTTGCCCGCCGCGGCCGTCTTCATCGGGGTGCTGGTCGCCTGGGAGCTGATCGTCGGTGCCCTTGCTCTGAAGGCCTTTATCCTCCCGCAACCCTCGGCGATCCTGGCTGCCCTGCGGGATAACTGGGACGCGGGCGGTCGGTTCGCCCTCTCGACATCGGCCGCGGCGACGCTGCTCGAGGCGCTGGGCGGACTTGCCATCGGGACAGTCGTCGGGGTGGCCGTCGCGTTCGTCTCGTCCCGCTGGGCGACGGCCCGCGGTGTGCTCCTGCCGATCGCCGTGGCCGCCGGTGCGGTCCCCATCATCGCGTTCGCTCCGCTGTTCAACAACTGGTTCGGCGTGCTGAACCCGTTGTCGAAGGCAATGATGGCCGCCGTGCTCGTGTTCTTTCCGGTCATGGCGAATGTGATCAGGGGCCTGGTCCAGGTCCCGCCGGCCGCCGTTGAACTCATGCGTTCCTACGCCGCGAGTGAGTGGACCATCCTGCGCAAGGTCCGCATCCCAAATGCGCTGCCTTACTTCTTCACCGCGCTCCGGCTCGGCACGACCCTGAGCCTCATCGGCGCCGTGGTCGGGGAGTATTTTGGCGGGGCCTCGTTCGTTCTTGGGCGGATCGTCGTCCAGAGCGCAAGCGCATTGCGCTACGACGTCACGTGGGCCGCAATTTTCCTTATGGCCGGCACGGGCATCGCGCTCTACCTCGCGATCAGCGTCGTCGAGCGCCTTGCCATCCCGTGGCACGGCAGCATCCGGGGAACCGCATCCCGCTGATCCCACCTGGGCGAGATCGGGCGCGATACCGGCAATCGCGCGCGGACCTCGGGGAGGATCCTCCGAATCACGTGGTGGAGAATCCGATTTGGCGGTATCGTTCCGCGAGTCCGGCCCGTGGGCCGATGGTTGGAGGAGCCCCGACATGTTCGGGGATCGACGCACGAGTGAGGAACCGATGAAGATCAGATCCATCCTGGCTCTCGCCGCGACCGCGTCGATCGCGTTCGCCGCGTGTTCCGGCGCCGCGACGCCGACGCCCACGACGCAGGCTCCGACGCCGCCGCCATCGACGGCGCCCGGCGACACCCCGGCTCCAAGCACACCGGCTGCCGCGACGGTCCGCCTGCAGCTCCAGTGGGTCCCACAGGCTCAGTTCGCGGGTTACTTCGCGGCCGAGAAGCAGGGCTACTTCGCAGCCGAGGGGCTCACGGTCAATATCATCCCGGGTGGCCCGGACGTGATCCCGCAGGTTGCGGGTTCCGCGCCCGACGGCCCGGAGTTCACGATCAGCTGGGTTCCGAAGGTTCTCGAGGCCCGCGAGCAGGGCTCGGACCTCGTGAACATTGCCCAGATCTTCCAGCGCTCAGGCACCCTGTCCGTGTCGTGGGCCGACTCGGGCATCTCCGGTCCGGCGGACTTCGCGGGCAAGAAGATCGGTGTCTGGGCCTTCGGCAATGAGTTCGAGGTCACGGCCGGTGCCCTCACCGAGGGACTCGTCGCAGGGACCGACTACGAGAAGGTCATCCAGCCGTTCGACATGTCGCTGCTGCTCAACCGGCAGATCGACGTCGCCGAGGCGATGATCTACAACGAATACGCCCAGGTCCTCGAGGCGATCAACCCGGCCACGGGCAACCTGTATCAGCCGTCGGATCTCAGCGTCATCAACTGGAACGACTATCGCGTCGGCATGCTCCAGGACGCGCTGTTCGTCCGCCAGGCCTGGCTCGACGCTCCCGGCAATCGGGACATCGCGGTCCGCTTCGTGCGTGCGTCGCTCAATGGCTGGATCTACTGCCGGGCCAACCCGGACGACTGCATCCAGTACACGGTCGACGCGGGCAGCGCGCGCGGTCTCGGTCACCAGGCCTGGATGATGAACGAGATCAACGCCCTGATCTGGCCCTCACCTGCGGGCATCGGCTCGGTCGACCCGATCAGCTGGGCGGACACCGTCAAGGTGTCGCTCACAACCGGGATCATCAAGGCCGACCCGGGCCTCGCGCCATACGTCACGGACATCTGGAAAGAAGCC
Source organism: Chloroflexota bacterium (assembly GCA_031395155.1). GTDB lineage: Bacteria > Chloroflexota > Limnocylindria > Limnocylindrales > CSP1-4 > CAKKPP01. The sequence goes on from JANNUK010000214.1 coordinate 6,167, forward strand.
CTCGCCGGCATCGATGCGGCGATGGACGTGAAGGGCGAGAGCTTCACGAAGGGCACCGTCGAGGTCACCCCGGGCGGCAACTAGGCCGACCCGCTCACGCCGCACACACGAACGGCCGGCCCCACCCGGGGGCCGGCCGTTCAGATTCTGTGCCGCGCGGTCGACACCGCGCTCACGGGCGTCCGAGACGCACGTCCGTGGCGTCGTCCGGGACGCCGGCGTAGAAGCGGGCCAGGACCTCGGCAAACACGTGCTCGTCGGGAGCGGCCCGGTGGAACAGCGTCATGCACGAGCGGACCTTCAGCGCGTCGGTCGACCCGAAGATCTCGACCGCCGTCCGTCCCGTGGTCGCGAGGACGATCCCGGCGCATTCGCGCAGGCGCGCCCCCAGCACCGGGTGGTCGAGATAGGCGCGCGCCTCGTCCAGCGAGGCGATTGCGAACACCTGGGACATGAGGC
>JANNUK010000247.1:0-2572 GCA_031395155.1 Chloroflexota bacterium
CCAGCAAGGCAGCGCGATCCGCCACGGCGAGACGGACGCGCTGGAGCATGCCGGTCGACTGCCGGCCTCGGTCTACCGGCGCGCCACGATGTACACCACCCTCTCGCCGTGCGACATGTGCACGGGGGCGATCCTGCTGTACGGGATCCCGCGCGTCGTCCTCGGCGAGAACCGGACGTTCATGGGCGCCGAGGATCTGCTCCGGTCGCGCGGGGTGGAGGTTGTCAATCTCGAGTCCGACGAATGCTTCGAGCTCATGCGTGAGTTCATCGCCGCCAACCCGGCGGCATGGAACGAGGACATCGGGGAGGAGTAGCGACGTGGACAGGAGCGCATTTCCGGCCGGCTACGCACTCGACTCATTCACGTTGAGACGCGCTGACGGCACGGTGATCGAGCGCAAACTGCTGCGGCGACCGGGCGCCGGGCCGGCCGTGATCCTGATGCACGAGGCACCGGGCGTGTCCGCATCGACCATCGCGATCGCCGATCTGCTCGCCTCGCACGGCTACAGCATGGTGCTGCCCGTCCTCATCGGGCGTCCCCTGCTGAAGGGGTCGATGCTGGACATGGCGAGCGGCATGCTCCGACTGTGCATGGCCCGCGAGTTCGGCGCCTGGGCCCGAGACGAATCGAGTCCGATCGTCGATTGGCTGACGGCGCTCGCCGCAGGAGCATGCCGAGCACGGCGGGCCGGGTGTCGGGGCCATCGGGATGTGCTTTTCCGGTGGCTTCGCGCTGGCCATGGCGCGAAACGACCACGTGGCGGCGGCGGTGGCGAGCCAGCCGGGCCTGCCCTTCCCGCTCCCGTGGCTGGCAACGGATTTCGGCGTGTCCAATGACGACGTGGGCAAGATCGCGGCCCGATCCGAGGATGGGTTCCTGGTCCGCACGATCCGCTTCCAGCGTGATTACAAGTCGCCGGGTCGCCGCCAACGTGAGATCTGCGCGCGGCTGCCGGTGGGCGACGAGCACGCCGAGGTTCCCGCGTGGAACCCAAACCGGCACTCCGTCCTGGGCGAGGCGATGGACGCGCTGCCCGGCGATGACCTCGCGAAGGTCCTGGCCGATACGCTCGCGTACCTGTTTCGCCGGCTTCCCCCGGTGCCGGTGACTGCCACGGCCAGCGGCGGCGAAGACCCGGCTGTCTCGACCGCCCGCTGACGCGCGATCAGCCGAGCACGAACACGCCCTGGACCAGGTGCAATGTCTGCGACGCGTCGGCGACCCAACCGGCGACCAGCGCCGCGATCAGGATCAGGACGGCCGCCACGCTCACGCGCGCCCGCCCGGTGAAGCCGCCCGGGCCGATCTGCACCGGCACATCGCGGCGGCTCGCAACGCGTGCGTCATCGTCCCATCGACCCCATGCCGCACCCGGAACTTTGGCGAGCAGCCAGCCGATGACGATCAGGACCACGACGGCCACGACGTTCGCTCCGACGAGGTCGAGCCAGCCGCCGATATCGAGTTCCAGGCCGGGAATGGCCCCAACGAGCCCCGCAACGAGATCGCGGAATCCCGTCAGGAAGCCCGCCGGCGTGGCAATGGACCTGACAAGGGTCTCGAGATCGGTCGCCGCCCTGACCAGGGCCGCCACCGAGGATCCCAGGCGCTCCAGCGCCCTGCCTCCGAACAAGCTCGAAACGATGCCGAGGGCGATGAGGCCGACGAGCGGCACCGTGAGCCAGGCCCACCACTCGGCGAGCGAGCGGACCCGGCGACGCCGCCACAGCTCGCGCGGGTCCGGGCCGCCGGTCGGATAGAACCGGCTTCCGAGCTTCGCCTCAGCTCGAGATGCTCCCGCCGTCTCGATCAGACGCAAGAGCGGCAAGACGAACTGCTCGTCGTTGTCCCAGTAGGCGCCGTGGTCCTGACGAATGCTCATCCGATTGACAACAGAGATCGATTGGTTGGGACGGGCAACCGCCGGCTCCGGGCGTTCCTCGGTGCCACCGATCGAACCGCTCGGGGCCGGATCGTGGGTCGCCCAGAAGTCGTGCCATGTGAGGCTGGGACGGCACACCTCGAGCTCCTGCATGAGGTGATCGCCCGGCGCGAGCCGGGCGTCGCCGGTTTCGGTTCCACCGTCGCTGGCGTGGCCGAGCACCCACGCCAGACCTAGCCCCTGGCCGTGGGTGATGAGCCGATCGACCTTGATGGGGAGTTCGCCCGCCGGCCGGGCCTTGACTGCCGGCCGACCCTCGCGCGCCGGCTGGGCCACGACCGCAGGGGCGTAGATGCCGTCCGTGAGCGTCATGTAGCTTGCGATCGCGCCGCCCGAGTGGGCGATCAGGACCATCCGCGTGCAGCCGACCGCCTCAAGTGCCTCAACCGTTTTGGCGATCTTCGCCCGGATGTTCGCGGCCTGGACACGATCCGCAACGAGGATTCGCAGATCGCCGAACCAGTCGTTCAGGAACCAGTCGAGCTTCTTCCTTGCCAACCCGTCCTGGAGCGGCTTGATTGGGATGAGGTCGAGGAAGGAGGTCAGGCTGTAGAGGATCGGCGCGCCAATCGCCGCCACCCGGACAAAGGCACGGACGAGCACGTTCTCGAGCTTGACCCAGAT
>JANNUK010000249.1:0-8561 GCA_031395155.1 Chloroflexota bacterium
CCGGCCCCATCGTTCGTCCGCGAGCAGGACGTCCGCATCGGTGATCGCCGCTATCGGGCGGGAATGGCCCGGCCGACGACCGCCGATGACGGATGGTGGCTGGCCGTCATGTGGGTCGCCGACGACGACGGCGTGATCCCGTTCCGCGATGTCGGCCCAGATGCCGGCCCGCCGCCTGATCCACCGCTGCTCCGCCTCGGCCCATCCCTGGCCGGCGCGCTGTCCGGGTTCATCCTCGAGGAGAACGGCCGGCTCGCCTTCCAGATTAGTCATATCGCCCCGCCGGACGATCCATCCCGGCCTTGGCGTTCGCCCCTTGCCGTGCGAACCGCCATCAAATGGGAGCCGTTGCGGGCCGCCACGATGCGCCCGAACGAACTCGCCGAGACCATGCTGTCGGCGTTCCGCCGATCGATCGAGGGACTCCACCGACCCTGACCCGTCATCGCCGCTTGGGTAAAGTCGGTGCAGCGGATAGACTTCCCCCGATGAGAGACATTTTCAACGACTTCCTCAAGGATCTCGAGCGGCGTCAGGCCGAGGCCTCGGGGCGTCCCCAGGGTCCGCGCCCGGTCGGCCCCGACGACGGCCCCGACGACGGCGGCGATGGCCCCGGCGGCGATGGCCCCGGCGGCGGCGATAGGCCGGGTGGTGGTCCACCAAGACGGCCCCGGCAGGGACGCCGTCGTGGCGCCGATGAAGGTCGACGGATCGTCGGAACCTGGGCCGTCATCCTCGTCGTCCTGGGTGTCCTCTTTGTCGGTTCGCTGGCCGTCAACGTGTGGACAGACGCGCTGTGGTACGGCAGCATCGGCTTCTCCGAGGTGCTCTGGACGCGGATCGGGAGTCAGGCCGGACTCTTCGCGCTGGGTGGAATCGGCGCCCTCGTCCTTCTCCTGGCCAACCTCGCGATCGCGAGCCGCATCAGCTCACGCGTCGAACCCGGCAGTGGGGACGGGCTGCGCAGCCTGTTCGCCCGCTTCGAGGCTGCATCCTCCGGCGGATTCGGCCAGCCGCAGCGTGGTCCTCGCCCCGTTGGCCCCGAGCCGATCGAACTGCCGGACCTCGGGCCGCTCGGTACCTGGGCGCTCGTCGGGGTCGCCGTCCTGTCCGCGCTCGGGCTCGCCGGTGCGTTGGCCGGCCAGTGGGAGACCGTGCAACTCTGGCTCCACCGAGTTCCGTTCGCCGCCGACGGTGCAGCGGTGGTCGACCCGATCTTCGGTCGCGACATCTCGTGGTTCCTGTTCGAGCTGCCGTTCCTGCGACTCCTCCAGTCGGTCGCCAACAGCCTGCTTGTCGCCGCGTTCCTCGTGGCCGGCGGTCGTTACCTCGTCGGTGCGCTCGGCGGCCGATTCGTCCTGAGCACCCCGGTCCGCGTCCATCTCGGGGTCCTGGCCGGCCTGTTCCTGCTGACGATCGCCCTCGGCTACCAGCTCGATCGGTTCGATCTCGCCTATTCGAGTCGCGGCTTTGCGGCCGGCGTCAGCTACACCGACCAGACCGCCCAGTTCCTGGCCTACGACGTGCTCACGGTGCTGTCGGGCCTTGCCGGAGCGCTGCTCGTCGGAGCGGCCTTCACGCGCTGGGTCTGGCCGCTCGGCCTGACGATCAGCATCTGGTTCCTGGCCTCGCTGATCGTGGGCCGGCTGTACCCGGAGGCGATCCAGCGGATCACGGTCGATCCCAACCAGTACGCCCAGGAGGCGCCCTTCATCGACAACAACATCCGGATGACCCGGCTGGCATTCGGCCTCGAAGGGTGGGACGACACCAGGCGGTACAGCGGCGACGCCGCCCTGTCCGGCGATGTCGTGACCGAAGAGGCGGCAACGTTCGCCAACGCCCGATTGTGGGACTACAGGCCGCTCGGCGATACGCTCGACCAGCTCCAGACCGTTCGGCGCTATTACGACTTCTACGACGTCGACACGGACCGCTACATCATTGACGGTGTCCAGCGCCAGGTGATGCTGTCCGCGCGCGAGCTCGACCTCGCCGGCAACCCGAACGCGACCGGCTGGGTCAACCAGCGCGTCATCTACACCCACGGCACCGGCGTGACGATGGTTCCGGTCAACGATGTCGCAAACGAGGGCCAGCCGCGCCTGTTCATCAAGAACCTCCCACCCGTGTCGTCGGACGGGGCTCCCGACGTGACCCAGCCGGCGATCTACTTCGGCGAGGCTCCCAGCGACTACATCGTTGTCGGTGCCAAGCAATCCGAGTTCGACTACCCGCGCGGCGGCGACGATTCCGGGACCAACGACGCGGCTGGCGCGGTGGAGACCCGCTGGAACGGAACCACCGGGATTCCGCTGGGAACCACGCTGGACCGGCTCCTGTTCGCCGCTCGCTTCGGCGACCTCGACCTGCTGATCAGCGACCAGGTGACCCGCGACAGCAAGGTTCTGTTCCACCGGACGTTGATGGAGCGGTTGCAGCTCCTGGCCCCGTTCCTCAGCTTTGACAAGGACCCGTACGTGGTCATCGAGTCCGGGCGGCTCGTCTACGTCCAGGACGCGTACACGACGAGCAACCGCTTCCCGCACGCCCAGGCGTTCGCCCCTGCCGACCTCGGGGCGGGGAGCGGCCTCGGCCGGGCGCCGTTCAACTACATCCGCAACAGCGTCAAGATCACCATGGACGCCTACGACGGGACGATGCAGTTCTACATCGCCGACCCGACCGACCCGATCGTGCGGGCCTACGCGGCGGTCTTCCCGTCGCTGTTCCGATCCATCGACACCATTCCGTCCGATCTTCGTTCGCACCTTCGCGTGCCCGAAGAGTTGTTCAACGTGCAGACCCGCATGTTCGGGAGCTATCACGTCACCAACAGCCAGACGTTCTTCCAGCAGGACGACCTGTGGACCGTTCCGACCGGCGTCACCAACGAGCAGAGCCTCCCGTCCGAGGCCTACTACGTGATCATGCGGATGCCGGGCGAGGCGGAAGCGGAGTTCCTCCTCCTCCAGCCGATGGTGCCGAAGAATCGCCCGAACATGATCGCGTGGATCGCCGCCCGCAACGACGACCCGAACTATGGCGACGTGCGCGTGTACCGTTTCCCGGCCGACACGACGGTGTTCGGTCCGGCCCAGATCGAGGCGCGGATCGACCAGGATCCCGTGATCAGTGCGCAGGTCACCCTCTGGGACCAGTCCGGATCGTCGGTCATCCGCGGGAACCTCATCGTGATCCCGGTCGGGAACACGCTGCTGTATCTCCAGCCGGTGTACCTGCAGTCCACGAGCGCCGCGTTCCCGGAGTTCCAACGGATCGTGCTCGCCTCGCCGCGCCAGGTGGTCTGGGGCGAGTCACTCGGCGAGGCGCTGGAACTGCTCCTGAAGGCAGAGGGATCGACACCCACGCCGACGCCGACGCCGGGACCCGGTCCAACCCCGACACCCGGCCCCGCTCCGACGCCGACACCGACACCGGGCGATCTGCCCGCGGATGTCCCCGGCCTCATTGCCTACGCGAACCTGCACTTCGAATTCTCGCAGCAGGCACTTCGCGACGGTGACTTCGCCCGCTACGGCACGGAGATCCAGCTCGTCGGGCAGGCCCTCCAGCGACTGGGCGAGCTCAGCGGGACGCCCAGCCCGGCGCCGTGACCCGGGGCGCGGGCCTGACGGGTCCGCTCCTCGCGACCCTCGCCAGGCCCCGCTGGTGGGCGTTCGCCCTCGCCGGGTTCCTCGTTCGGGGGGGAATCCTGCTGATGCTCCTGCCGATCGTCACGTTGCCCACGCCTTCGGGCCTGACCAACGCGCTGGGCCCCGCGGTTACCGGCCTGGCACTCGGCGGAGCCGGCACGGACCTCATCCTCCTCGTCGTGGGGGTGTGCCTTTCACTGACCGCAGCCATCATCTTCGGCGGGTTGGTGGGGGCGTGGCTGGAAGTCACGCTCGTGCGTGAAGTGACCGTCGACGAGGAACTGGGCGTCGCGCTCGTTGCAGACGGCGGACTTGTCGGTCGCGGGTTCGCGGTTCGCCTGCTCGCCCACATCCCGCTCGTGCTGACCCTGATCTGGGGGGTTCCGGGGATCGTTCAGGCCGGGTACGCCGAGCTCGTTCTCCCCGACGAGCTGGTCACGCCGCTTGTGCTGCGCGTGCTCGAGCGGGTGCCCGCGACGATCGGGGTGATCGTGGCGGCGTGGCTCCTGGGCGAGATGCTCGGCGGACTGGCGGTCCGCGAGCTGGTGGCCGGCCGGTCCCTTCTGGCGGCGCTCGGTCGAGGAATCCTGGCAGGGGTCCGCCGCCCGATCGGAGCGATCGCGGTCCTCGTCGCGACCCAGGCCGCGATGGCCATCCTGCTGGTTCCGGCGCTCTCGGCATCCGGCGCCACCTGGGACCGGGTCCGCTTCCTGCTGGTCGACGGGATTCTCACGTCCCAGGACGCCGTGAGCCTGGCGGTCTCCCTGTGGCTGTTCGTCGCGCTGTGGTTCGGCGGCTTTGTCCTGGCCGGGGTGGCGACGGCGGTTCGGGCCGTCGCCTGGACGGCGTGGGCCTTCGCGACGCCGAGCACCCGTCCGCTCGGCGAACCGGGCGTGCTCGATGCCGCGCCCGGGCCTTCCTGAACCAGGGGCTGGTTCCGGGCCGCCGACTCTGGCACCCTGTCCCCGCCCGGCTCCGTCCGGGAGTTCGGAGGTGCCTCGATGACCGTGAACCAGGTCCTGTGTCCCGATTGTGGTCGACCGCCGGGCGTCGGGCGCGACACGTGCGCCGCCTGCGGCGCCTCGCTCGATCCGGCGATCGTGCGGGTCGCATCGGCAGCCGGCGCCGCCCCCGGCCGGGCGTCGTTCCTGGCGGACCTGCCGTTCGATGCCCCGAGTGACGCCGCCGGCTGGTTGATCGCGATCGGCGGGCTGGTGGCCACCGTGGGCTTTCTCCTCCCGTGGGCCCCAAACGTGATCGGTGCCGCCGGGATCGGGGGCTACGTGGACCGCTGGGGGTTGGCGACGATCTCGCACCTCCCCGTGTTCCTGGCCGTCCTGGTCGTCGCGCTGCTCGCGGTCATTCCGAGCCGCGTCCCCGCCTGGCTGATGTCGGGACTCGTGCCGATCCTGCTCGGCGGGCTGCTTCTGGGCCTCGCCTGGCCGTACCTCGTCGGTGGACTTGGCACGGGAATCGGGTTGCTCGCCGACGCCGTCGCGGCCGTCGCCCTCGTGGTCGGCGGGTCGCTCCGCCTGGCGCCATGGCGTCACGGCAGCGAGGAGCCCCCCGTCCTGTAGCGGCGAGGCCCCCTGCTACACTGCCCCGGATCATCGGCGGCATCCTGCGGATGGGTTCGCCAGCGAGAGACAGGGAGGCTGCCGGAGCGGCGCATGGACGAGATCCTCAACACGATCGGCGAGGCACTCGGCGGGTTCATCGACAGTGCCCCCATCCAGCTGGGCCTCCGCGCCGCCGCCGTCTACATCGTCGTCATCTGGCTCGCGGCGGCGTATTGGGCCTTCCGCGACATCCAGCTCCGTCTCGACAACCCGCTCGTGCCGTACCTCGCGGCCGCGTTCATCATCCTGTTCACACCCCTGTTCTTTCCGGCCGCCGTCTTCGTCTACCGGATCATCCGTCCGCAAGAGAAGATCGGCGAGGTCTACGAACGGAATCTGGCCGAGGAGGCGCTCCTCGCGGAGGTCGAGGCGGTGCGGGGTTGCCCGACTTGTGCGCGCCGCGTGGAGAACGAGTGGATCATCTGTCCAACCTGTCGAACCCGGCTGAATCGCGTCTGCCCGAGCTGCAGCCGGCTCGTGGGACTGGACTGGTCGCTGTGCGCCTGGTGCGGCAAGGACTTCGAGCGACCCGACACGGTCGCGGCCGCGATCGCCGCCGGCTCGGTTCATGACGACGCTGCGTCCCTGCCGCCGGCCGCGGCGCAGCGCGAGGTAACCACGCGGACCGCGGTTCGACCAACGTCTCGCGCGGCCACGCCGCGTTCGATGGCAAGACCGGCATCGGGCTCGGGCCCCCTCCCGGGTGCGACCTCGGACCCTCTGCCGGAGCGTTGACCGAGCCCTCGCCGCCACGCCCCGGCTCGTCCCTGTTCTCGATGGAAGGTCGAGCGACCCCGGCCCTCTTCGTGATCGGCTGGACGGCGAGTCTGATCGGGCTCTCTCTCGTGCTGGTCGGCGTCCTCGGCGGACAAAGCCCGGCTGGCGGGGCGGTCCTCGTCGTGGGCATGGCCCTCCTGTCGATCGGTCTGGTCGCGGGCGCCGGCTCGCAGGCGATCGAGCGGCGCGTCCGCGGGGGCCTGGCGTACCACGGGCCGTCGCCCGTGCTGGTGTTTGCGGTCACGATTCCGATCAGCTACCTGGTCGCGTTCGGCGTCGGGGCCCCACTGGCGTTGATCGACGCTGATATGGACCGACCCGTTGCGGAATTGCTCCTCATCGCGCTCCAGGCCGCGGTGACGCTCGGTGTCGTGCGCCTGCTCGTCGTCGGGACCGGCGGCCTGTCCTGGTCCGAGATCGGATTCACCCGGTCGACCCGCGCCGTCCTCGATGACGTCGCGTGGGGCGCGGTCATGGCCGGCCCGGCCATCGTCCTGACGATCATCGCGTCGGCGGCGCTCGTGACGACGTTCGCGGTTGCGCCGGCGAGCCCATTGCCGCCGACCGGATCGAGCGTCGGGCTCGCCCTGCACCTTGTCGCCGGCGCGATCGTGGCCCCATTCGCGGAGGAAGTCATGTTCCGTGGTGTCGCCACGACCGCGTGGGTCCGAACCAGCGGGGTGAGGGCAGGGATCCTCCGTGCGGCGCTCATGTTCGGGGCGGCTCACGTCCTGCTGATCGGCGGCGACTCGGCCGGCCAGGCCTTCGCCCTGGCCGCCGTCGGGTTCCTCGGGCGACTCCCCATCGCGCTGATGCTCGGCTGGGTCTTCGTCCGGCGGCGGACGATCTGGGCCCCGTACGCGCTCCATGCGGTGTTCAACAGCGTGCTCATCGTCCTCGCCGAGGTGGCGTTGAGCGCAGACGCCGCCTGACATTGCGCGTTGCACTACACGGCGCGTGCCTGGAGCTCGCCTTGAACGCCCGGCGTTCACTGCGACCGAGCCTTCGTCGCGGCTGCACACCGAGCGGTCAGGACGTGCGCACATCCGATCACGCTGAACGCCCGGCGGTCCGAAGCGACGCTGAGCGTGGCAGCCAGTACCGTCTCGGGATGTTGCGCCGGTCGTACCGCTCGCTGGGCGTTCAGCGGGGCCGCGGATGAGCGCGGCGCGGGCGCGGGAAGGGGTGGTGACCCAGCGGTGAGCCCGCGATGAGAGCCGATGGGTAGGCTGCGCCCGTCCCTGGATCCGGATGGCGGGGGGAATCGGCGGGCTCTCGTCGTTCGGGTCCGGGGACATCCCCAGGTGTCATGCCAGCTCGGAGGTCACGCAGACGGTGCCCATCGTGCGCGATTCGTCGGCCCTGTCGAGTCATGTTGAGCGCCGCACCGAGCGCGGCACCGGCCGGGCGATTCGGGAGATGCCGCTGCCCGAGCGTCCGCGTGAGCGCCTGTCAGCCCGGGGCGCGTCCGGCCTCACCGCGGCGGAGCTGATCGGCCTGGTTTGGGGCTCAGGATCGCGCGCGGCGAATGCGGTCGCCCTTGCCGAGGACGCCCTGGCGCGGTTCGACGGTCTGGCCGGCCTCGCTTGCGCTTCCGGGCCCGAGCTCGAGTCCATTCCCGGCGTGGGCGTCGCGAGGTCGGCGCAGATCCTGGCGGCCTTCGAACTCGGACGGCGCCAGCTGGCCGACTGGCCGACGGGTCGCTGGTCGGTCCGCGGGCCCCGCGACGTCGCCGAGCGGCTCGTCCTCCAGATGGGGCGGTTGGAGCGCGAGGAACTGTGGGTCGTCCTGCTCAACACGAAGAACGTCGTGCTGCGCGTCGTGCCGGTCTACCGGGGCAACGTGTCGGCATCCCTGGTCCGCGTCGGCGAACTGTTCCGGGATGCGGTGCGTCTCGGTGCGAGCGGGTTGATCCTTGCCCACAACCACCCGTCCGGGGACCCGACGCCGAGCCCCGACGACCTGCACCTCACGGCCGAGGCGCTCGCCGCGGGCCGGTTGCTGGACATCGAGCTCCTCGACCACCTCGTGGTCGGCCACGACGCCTGGGTTTCGCTGCGCGACCGCGGCGTGGCGTTCGATCGGATCGGGCCGTCCGTCGCGGGGACCGGCTGATCACGATCGCTCCGCCTCTCGGGCGCCGGGCGCCCATCGGGCCGGCGGGTATACTGCTCGGGCTCGCCCGCCCGACAGCGGCATGCGCGATCCGCTCGTCCGCGGAGGCGCCGCGCGTCTAGCGCCTGTCGCCCATCCACGCGACCACCCGACCCGACACGAAGGACCCGCTCACCGACCATGCTGGATCGACTCTTCGGCCTGTTCTCCCGCGACATCGGGATCGACCTGGGCACGGCCAACACCCTGGTCCATGTCCGCGACCGCGGCATCGTCATGAGCGAGCCGTCTGTGGTGGCGATCGACGCGAAGACCAGGCGGGTGCTGGCCATCGGTGCCGAGGCCAAGCGGATGGTCGGTCGGACCCCCGCGAGCATCATCGCGGTGCGCCCGC
>JANNUK010000512.1:0-3088 GCA_031395155.1 Chloroflexota bacterium
CCAAGAGACCACGCGCCACCGCATTTACATATCCTGATGAACGATGGACGTGAGGCCTGGATTGCCATAGCCACGCTGAAAATCTTGCATGGCAAGATCGCCGTGCGTGAAATTGCCGACGTGCTGACTTGGGCCAAGTGCAATCAGGCCATGCTGGCTGACAAATTCGAGGAGCTACAGCAATGAGCAGAGATCATTTCCAATTAACCGCTGTTGCGGTGCAGCGCCCGGCGCAACAGCCGGTGAAGAAGCAACCGATCCGCCCGAGGGCGACGGCAAAGAAGATTCCGGGCGTGCTGGCGTCGAGCACGACACCGATCGGCAGCTCAAACAGGATCAAGGCCACAGCCGCGACGAGCGGGAAGACAATGAGAAACCCGTCGACCGCCCACCCACCCCAGATGATCGACGCTCCCGGGTGCAACGTCGCGTACCAGACCTTGGCCCCGATGAGCCCGAACAGGATCGCGATCCCCGATGCTCCAAGGGTCGGCCCGACCGGCACCTCGCCACGCCCGAGGATGGCCGCCTGGACCACGAGGGAGAAGAAGATCGCGAAGATCCCCAGCGCCGTGTAGATGCCTGGCATGACGGCCGGCTGCATGGCGAGAGGGGCCAGGAGAGCCCGGCGCGTCCGGACCGGTTGGTCGGGGCGCGTGGAGATCGCCCAGCGGCGCCACGACCAGTCAGCCGGCCGGACCGGTGGTCCGCCGGAGCCCCGAGCGCGCGGGGCCAGCCCGAAGGGGCCGGCGGTGCGCGAATCGGCCACGAGGTCGGCGCTGACGGTCCATTCACCGGACGGCACCCCGGCCACCGAGGTCGTGATCGACACGGGACCCGTGCCGGGCACGATCCCTTCGATCGTCTCGTCCTTGACGAACGTTTCGCCGTGCCGGGGGTTTCCCCGAGTGCCCACGCGCCGACCCGTGAAGCGGACGGTCACCGAATACGGATCGCGCCCGGCCTTGTCGTCCGCGCCACCGGCGCCGGAATCGAACCAATGCGTCGCGACCAGCGCGTGCGGCTCGTCCGGACCGTCCTTCGCCTCCCTGACGACCGCTATCCGCGCCTGGTTCTCGGACGGTTCCGGCGCGACAGGGCGGGTCAGGACCGGTCGACGAGTGGCCGACGGCTTCATCGTTCGCCGCTTCGCGCCGCGTGCCCCGCTTCGATTTCGTCCCAATGGTGTTATCGACCTTTCGCCTGATCGGGCCGCACGTCCGCTCTGCGCCAACCAGGCCAGGGGATTCCAGACCGGACTGGACTACTACAACGGCATAGTAATCGGGATCGCTGTGGCCTGGGACCGGGCAAACAGATACGTCGCTCTCCAGAGCGGAACCGGACATTCGCTGCCCGCCCGCCCTCGAACGTCGATACTGTTCGACCTGACTGATCGCTCGACCACTCGCCCGCGTACGCCGCCCGTGAGCGGGCGGCCCAAGACTGGAGGAATCGATGATGTCGCCCGATCTCGAAGCGCTCCGCAGCTTCGCCGAGGAGTACACCGCGGCCTGGTGCAGCATGGATCCGACCCGCGTTGCCGCGCACTACGCGCCCGATGGCTCGCTGACGATCAACGGCGGCACGCCATCGGTAGGGCGCGACGCGATCGCTGAGACAGCCCGCAGCTTCTACACCGCCCTGCCCGACATGCAGATCTACATGAGCGATCTCATCGTTGAGGGTGAGTGGATCGAGTACCACTGGACCTTCACCGGGACGAACACCGGGCCCGGCGGCATAGGGAACGCGGTGCGGGTTGACGGCTACGAGGAGTGGACGATCGATGGGGACGGGCTGATCGCCGCGTCATCCGGCCACTACGACGCGGCGGAGTACGCGCGCCAGCTCGAACACGGGGTGTAGCTCGACCCAGCGAGCCGACCGACGTCGGAGGGTGAGGCGGGCGGGTGGCTCGGGGCGCCGGCCAGAGCCCAGCGTCAGGGCGCCAGGTAGCCCGCGAGCGCAGTCTCGACGCTGTCCGAGATCACCGACACGCCGCCCAGGATCACGATTCGGCCGGGGGAAAGCCGCGCCAGTTCGGCCGCGACCGCCGGCGGAATGGAACCGCCCGGGATGAGCAGCATCGGGCCCGGCCCCATGGCCGCGACGACCGCGCCGGCGAGCGCATCGGGGAACTTCAACCCGGTTGCGACGTACACAACCGAAACATCTGGGGCAAAGCTCGCCGCGCTGATCGCCGCCGATGTGTCGTACCGATTGGCACCCGAGAGTCGGGTCACGCCGCCGCCGGTGTAGCCGACAAGCGCCGCCTCCACCCCGCTCGAGATCACCGAGGGACCGCCCAGGAGGACGATCCGTCCCGGCGCGAGGCGCGTGAGTTCGGCAGCGACGGACGATGGAACGGAGTCGCCCGGGACGAGGAGCATCGGCCCCGGACCGATCGCCGCGACGACCGCGCCGGCAAGCGCATCGGGGAACTTGAGACCCGTCGCGATGTACGCGACGGGAACGCCCGGAGCGAAGTTCGCGGTACTGATCGCGGCCGCAGTCTGGTAGCGGTCCCCGCCCGAGATCCGGGTCACGCCGCCGGCGGTATAGCCGGCCAGGGCGGCCGCCACTCCATCCGAGATGATCGCCGCGCCGCCGAGCACGACGATCCGTCCCGGCGCCAACCGGGTGAGCTCCGCGGCGACCACCGGTGGAATCGAGCCACCCGGGACGAGCAGCATCGGGCCGGTCCCGATCGCCGCGACAACCGCGCCGGCGAGCGCGTCGGGGAAGTTGGTACCAGTCGCGATGTACGCCACGGGCACGCCCGGCGCGAAGTTCGCGGCGCTGATCGCGGCCGCGGTGTGATATCGGTCGGCGCCCGAGATCCGAGTGACCGTGCCAGCGAGATCCGGGACCCACGAGAACGTTGACGAGACGGCCGGGGCGGCCGGCCCGGCGATGCCGGCGAGGTCGGCGATGCTCGCGGCCGCGAGCGTGAGCTCGACCGTACCCGCGATCGGCGCGTCGGCGGTGAGGTTCACCCGATAGATCGACGCCGATCCGGTCAGGCTCGCCACGGTCCAGCCCGTCGACGTCCCGGTGATCGCGATGTCCTCCGCGGCGAGACCGG
>JANNUK010000262.1:0-1516 GCA_031395155.1 Chloroflexota bacterium
GCTCGAAGCGCTTTTCATCGGTACGCTCAGCCCGCTCAGCGGATGGGTCCTCGGCGAGTTGGGCTACTGGGCGGTAAGCGTCGCGAACGTCGTCGCCGTCGCCGCGATGGGCTACACAAAGGGTGGTGGCTTCGTCGTGAACCGCCGCGCGAGCCGCGGCGGCGGTGCTCCCGTCGCCCACCCGCACGGTGATCGCGAGCGCGCCCTGTCCCGGTGCCGGCAGCATGAGCTCACAGGGAAGTCGCTCCCCGATGCGCGCCGCGAGGTCCAGCCGAACCAGCCCGGCGACGGCGAGGACGGTCGCGGTCCACTCCGGCGTCGCGTCGAGCTTGGCCAGGCGGGTCTCCACATTGCCGCGGATCTCGACCAGCTCCAGATCGGGGCGGGCCCGCAGCAGCTGGGCTTGGCGCCGCAGGCTGCTGGTGGCGATCGTGGCGCCTCGGGGTATCTCCTGCCAGCGGAGCGACCCTCGCCCTACCAGGGCATCTCGCGGATCCTCCCGCTCGCTCACGGCGGCGATCTCGACGCCGGGGGGGGAATTGGTCGGCAAGTCCTTGAGCGAATGGACCGCGAGGTCGATCCGGCCCGCGAGAAGCGCCTCGTCCAACTGGGCGGTGAAGATCGCGACGGTCCCAATCCGGGAAAGGGGGACGTCGGCGATCACGTCGCCGGTAGTGCGGATCGGTACCAGCTCCGTCCTCGTCCCGGCGCGCTCGAGCAGTTCCCGGACTCGGTGCGCTTGCCAGAGAGCCAGGGGGCTCCCGCGAGTTCCGAGACGGAGTAGCGCGGGCATTCAGATCCGCGCGAGAGCGGCCGAGGCGGCCGCCTCGAAAATGCCGAGCTCGGCGGTCGCGTGGACTGCGGAAGTGAAGGCGGCCTCGAAGGGGGAAGGCGGGAGATAGACCCCCGCGTCGAGCATCGCGTGGAAGAACCGGGCGTAGGCCTCCCGGTCGGTCCGCTTGGCCTGGGCGTAGTCGCGAACCGGCGCTCCGGTGACGAACGGTGTGAAGATGGTGCCCACGCGCTGCACTACGAGCGGGATGCCGCTGCGCTGAGCCGCTCGCTCGAGAATCTCCGCGGCGCGGGCGGCCCACCGCTCTGCGGCGTTCCACCGGGTCCCGTCGGCGAGCAGGTCCAGCGTCGCGAGTCCGGCTGCCATGGCCAGGGGATTCCCGGAGAGCGTGCCGGCCTGATAGACCGGTCCGGCGGGGGCGATCCGCTCCATGAGATCGCGACGCCCACCGTACGCCGCGGCCGGCAGTCCGCCCCCGACCACTTTGCCGAGACAGGTGAGATCGGGCCGGATTCCATAGAGCACCTGTGCGCCCTGGGGATGAACTCGCCAGCCGGTCAGGACCTCGTCGAAGATAAGCAGTGCGCCGTACCGGGTGGCGAGCGCTCGGAGTTGCTCCAGGAAACCGGTCAGCGGGGGAACCACGCCCATATTCGCCGCCACCGGCTCGATGATCACCGCCGCGATCTCTTCACCTCGGCGCCGAAACAATTCCTCGGCAGC
>JANNUK010000263.1:0-4888 GCA_031395155.1 Chloroflexota bacterium
TGCTTGGGGTTGAGCGGCTTGCCGGTGTTCCAGGCCGGACAGGCCTCCTGGCAGCGGCCGCACTCGGTGCAGGTGAATCCGTCGAGCATGTCCTTCCAGCCGAGATCCTGGAGCGTCCGCAGGCCGAACGTCGCGTCCTCGGCCTCGAGGTCCATCGCCGGCAGCTCACCGCGCGGCGTGAGCTTTCGCAGATACACGTTGATGAAGGCGGTGTAGACGTGGAAGTGCTTGTTCGTGGGGATGAACAGGAGGAATGCCGCGAGGACGGCCACGTGGCTCCACCACAGGCCGACGAATGCCGTCTCCGTGAGCGGCTCGCCAAGGCTGCGCAGCGGCACCGCAAGGGCATTCGCGACGATCGCGCCCGAGACATCGCCGTGGGCCGCCGCCTCGAAGGCCTGGGCGAAGAACTCGGTGGAAACGACGAGGAAGATCATCGCGAGGATGAGCAGCCCGGTCCGCCCGAGGGTCAGGCGCGCGGGTCGGATCACCAGTCGGCGGTAGAACGCGTAGACGACCGCCGCGAGGACGCCGACGGCGATCACGTTCTGCACGCCGACGGCGAAGGCCCAGACGACCCCGTCGAACGGCCACGACACGACGGCCTGGAGCAGCCCGCCGGTCACGACATTGATGTTCGCGATGAGCAGGATCGTCGATCCGAGGAAGAACACGTAGTGCAGGACGCCGGCGCGGCGATCCCGGAACATCCGGGTCTGGAGGAGCGTGAAACGCACAACCCCCCAGAGCCGCCGCAGGATCTGCGTCGACCCGCGGGGACCTTCGGCGCGCGCGGCGGTGAACACCCGGAGACGCCGGGCGATCATCAGCACGAAGATCGCGAACGCTCCCCAGAAGATCGGGAAGACGAGCGGATACGCGGGGACGTCGGCGAACGCCGAGAACATCAGTCACCGGCCTCCGGCTCGGGATCGTCGTCGTTGTCGTGGTTGTCGTGGCCGCCGCCGGCCTCCGAGCGAATCGGGCGCGTGCCGTGGTCGTACGGGCCCGCGAGCGTCTCGATCGCATGGGCCAGCACCGTCTCGATCGCCGCGAGCGACTCGAGCGCGGCGCGCGGGCTGCCCGGCAGATTCACGACAAGGCTGCGACCAAGGACCCCGGCGATGCCCCGACTCAGGTCGGCCATGGGCGTGTGCCGGCGTCCCTCGGCTCGCATCGCCTCAGCGAGACCCGGGACCTCGTGATCGATGACGGCACGCGTCGCCTGCGGCGTGACATCGCGTGGCGTCAGGCCGGTGCCACCGGTCGTCACGATCAGAGCGTGCTCACCGGCGGCGTCGCGCAGAGCGGCCTCGATGAGCGGCTGGTCGTCGGGCACGATCCCGACATCCACCCGGCCGAAGCCCAGGGCGCGAAGGCGGTCGGCCACGTCCCGACCCGAGGTGTCCGGGCGATCGCCGGACGCGCTTCGATCGCTGGCCGTGAGCACGAACGCGGAGGCCCAGCCCGGAACGGGGACTGGCGCACCGCGCGCCTTGTCGGGCATGGAATCAGCCCCGCCGGCGCTGGCCGATCCGGCCTGCCGTTCGCGCCGGCCGGCCCGGGGCAGGGCGGGCCGGGGCGGGATGGCCCCCATCGGCTGCCGGCGCGTCCTCGCGCGTCCACGCACCGCTCTGGCCACCGGACTTGGAGAGCAGCCGGACCGAACGGATCTCGACGCCGCGCTCGACCCCCTTGACCATGTCGTACACGGTGAGGGCGGCGACGGTGGCCGCGGTGAGGGCTTCCATTTCGACGCCCGTCGGCCCGATCGTGGCCGCCTCCGCTCGAATGCGCAGGCCGCCGGCCGCCCGATCCGGCGTGATCCCGACCACGAGATCGGTGAGCGCAATCGGGTGGCAGAGCGGGATCAACTCGCTCGTTCGCTTGCCGCCCATCACGCCGGCCAGCTCGGCCACGCCGAGCACGTCGCCCTTCTGGTTGCCGCCGTCGATGACGAGGCTGAGCGTCTCCGCCGACAGCGTGACGAATGCCTCGGCGACGGCCCGCCGCGGGGTGGATGGCTTTGCCGACACATCGACCATCCGCGGGCGTCCGGTCCGGTCGACGTGGGTCAGCCGCCGCCGCTCTGAACGGGTCGGTTCGCTCGTTTTCATGCCGCCTCCTGCTTCATCGGTCGCGATCCAACCACCACAACTCCACATCGGCACCGGCGTCGAGGGTATCGTGCGCTTCCGGCACCACGGCCAGGGCGTCGGCTGCGGCGAGCGCCGAGATCACGTGGCTACCCTGACCGCCCGCGAGGCGCACGTGGACCCGACCCTGGGCGTCGCGTCGCTCAGCTCCTCCGGCGTCACGCTCGGCGACGACGCGCAAGAACGCTCTCCGACCTCGACTCTTTGAGACACGCTCTCCGAGCACGCCGCGGTCAACGGGTCGCAGGACGTCCGGACGTCCGGCCAGGCGGCGGAGGGCGGGGCGCACGAACAACTCGAACGTGACGAAGCTCGACACCGGATTGCCGGGCAGTCCAAACAACAGGACGGGCACGCCGCCACCCGGCCGGTCCGCCGTGCCGAACGCGAACGGCTTCCCGGGCTGGACGGCGACCCGCCACAGGTTGATCCGCCCGATTGCCTCGAACGCACCCCGGACAACGTCGTACGGGCCGACCGACACGCCGCCCGACACGACCAGGGCATCAACCCCGTCGGCGAGTCCACGCTGCAGCCGCTCCTGGACGTCGGTGAGCACGTCGCGGGCGATCCCGAGATCCAGCGCCAGGCCGCCCGACGCCGTAACGAGCGCGCGCAGGCCGGGGCCGTTCGCGTCAGGGATGCCCGCCGGTCCAAGGGGCTCACCGGGTCCGTGAATTTCGTCGCCGGTGGCCAGGACGCCGACTCGCGGCAGCCGGTGGACCCGGACCGTGGCCGACGCGATCCCGGCGGCCAGCGCGATTGCCGGAGGGCCGAGCACGGTTCCGGGCATCAGCACCTGCGCGCCCGCCATGACGTCGCTGCCGGCGCGCCGGATGGAGCCCCCGACCGGGAACGCCTCGTGGACGAGGCATGCGGCCGGCAGCGGGCCCGTCGCATCGCGGCCGCGTGGTCCGCTGGGCCGACCATCGGCGTCCAGCGCCTGCGTGGCCTCGACCGGCACGACCGCATCGGCCCCGGGCGGAACCGGGGCTCCGGTCGCGATACGGACGGCCGTCCCCGGCTCCACGGCCACGGTGCCGATGGCCCCGGCCGCCACCTCCCCGATGACCCGAAGGCGGACGGGGGCCGCGTCTGAAGCGCCGATGATGTCCACGGCCCGAACCGCGTAGCCGTCCATTGCCGAGTTGTCCCAGGGTGGGAGCGATGTCGCCGCGGTCACAGGCTCGGCCAGGACGCGCCACAGGGCGTCGGCCGTCGAGATCTGCTCCGCCTCGGTCGGCCCGCCGATCGCGGCGAACACGGCTGCCCGGGCGTCTTCGAGCGAGCGCAGCGTGGTGGTCCCCTCGTGGCCCGACAGGCCGTGGCTCGACAGGCCGTGCCCCGGCCGGCTGTGCCCGGTCGCCGATCCCTCCGAGACGGTCACGACCGACCACTCGAGGCCGGGTCCCCCTGGCGCGAGCGCATCGCCAATCCGATCGAGCGCCGGGTGAACACCCCGATGAGGCCGGACCCATCGACGACAGGCAGCCCGTCGATGCCCGACCGTCGCAGGCGCACAATCGCCGGCCACAGGGGGCCTCCTGCCTGCAACGGTGGCGTTCGGCCGACGGCCGCCATGAGGTCCTGGGCCCGGGTTGTCGCCCAGCGTCCGTGACGAAGACGCCGGATATGACCGACACCGATCACGCCGAGGAGTCCGTCCGGCCCCACGACGGCGGCCGCGGCCGGGGAATCGTCGTCGAGCAGACCCTGCGCAAAGGTATCCACGGTCAGCCCGGGGGGGATCCGGGTGACCTCGCGTTCCACGAAGTCGTCGATCCGGAGGCCGTCGAGCAGCGCCTGGATCTCGGTCTGCTCGCGGAGCCCGCGCGCCGTCATCGCCAGGAACCAGCCGCTGACGGCGACGAGGATTCCGTTGGCCATCTGGCCGGACAACGCGAGCACGAGGCCACCACCCACGATCGCCCAGCCGACGGCCCGGCCGGCGAGGGCGGCGATCATCGATCCGCGGCGCTCGTTTCCCGTCCGCGACCAGGCCGCACCGCGGACCGCACGCCCGCCGTCGAGGGGATAGGCTGGGATCAGGTTGGCCAGGCCGAGCAGGATGTTCAGGGCGCCGAGCACCAGCGACACCGCCCCCAGGGGCCCGGCCACCGGCCCGCCGACAACGCCGAGGCCGGTCGCGATCAGCGTGAGGGCGCCACCGAGGACCAGGCTCGTGACCGGACCGGCCAGGGCGATGGCCGTCTCGGAGCGACCGCTGCCTGCCTCCGGGTCGAGCGGCGTGGTCCCGCCGAAGAACGATACGAGGACCGCCGGAACCTCGACGCCCTCGCGTCGGGCGATCCAGGCGTGGCCCAGATCGTGGACGAGCGCTGAGACGAAGAAGCCGAACCCGACGATCACCGCCAGCACGAAGCGGAGCGGATCGCCGACGCCGGGAGCAACGATCTCGATCTGCGTCGTGGCCAGCGCCGTGACCAGGCCGACGATGATCACCCAGGACACGTGAACCCGGATCTCGATGCCGGCAATCCGCGCGATGGGCAGGCCGTTCACGCCGGATCCCGCGGACGCGTGAATCGGCGCACGAGAAGGCCCAATGCCGCGATCACGATCCCGGCGGCAGCCGTCGATTCGATCCAGAACTGGTTCGGGAAGAGCTGGACGAGCCGCTCCGTGCCTGGGTCGAACGTATAGGTCCCGCCAGCGAAGAACAGGCGATGGAAGATCTCGAAAGCGGTATCGAACGCGACGGACGCGACGAG
>JANNUK010000314.1:0-1629 GCA_031395155.1 Chloroflexota bacterium
GCCGGCCACGATGGCCCAGCGCATCGGGCGTGTTGCCGGGTCGAGGGCGGCGCGCAGGACGGCGAGGAGTGGATCGGCGCTCAAGTTCAGCAGCCCCTGGAGTTCGTCCCCCTGGGTGAACCCGAACTCGGCCCGCCGCGCAGGCCCGTACGCCGCGTCCAGGTCGCCCGAGAGATGACGCAACCACGCCGCCGACCCGACCGCATCGGCCCGCGAGTCGAGCACGTCGCCGAAGATCACGATTCCCCGTCCGGAGTCGGCCATGCGTTCACGCTAGCGTTCGGAGAGGTTGACGTCAACGGCTACTGTCGAGGCAGGTAGACGGAAACGGCGAACTGCGGGATCAGGCCACGCCCGGCACGACGCGCTTGAGCGTGTCGGCAAGCTGTCGCCGGTGCGCCGTCGTCCGGAACTCGAGGAGCGGGTGCGAATCGAGTGCGTGCTCCTCCGTGCGCCCGTCGTGGCGCACGTACAACACCGGATAGATCGCTCCCGCCCCGTCCGCCTCGACCGTGAGAATCAGCGAATCGCCGTCGCCGTCGTCGAGCGCGTGCGTCAGCGGCAGGATCCCTTCGTCCCGCGGTCCGTCGGAGCCGAGCGACACGACGCGAGCGAGATACCCCTTCTGGTGCCACAGCTCGGGACCGCCGGTGGCTTCGTCGAGCAGGAAGTCGAGGAGATCTCGCGGCCGGATGGCCGGGCGCTCGCGATCGATGCCGAAGTGGCGCTCGCCGAGGTGCCGGGCGAGGATCCGGGCGTTGTAGCGATGACCCTGGACCGCACCCGAGAAGGCAGGCATCCCGTGCTTCTTGAGACCCGCGGCGCCCTGGGTGATCGTGCCGGCGAAGTAGATCCCGGGGACCGTCGCGCTCTCCCAGAACGCGGTCTGGGCCGGGACCTTCGACTGCCCGAACGTGGCCACGCCCAGGTCGGGCAGGTCGAGCAGCGGGCAGCTGAACCCGGTGGCGGAAATGACCTCGTCGGCTTCGAGCATGAGGGCGGACCCGTCGGCGGTCTGGCGGAGGTCCACCTGGAACGCATCGCCCGACCGAGCGATTCGCTCGATCGAGGCGTTGAGGATGTCCACGCCGAAGCCCAAGGCGCTGTCCTCGAACGGCTGGACGTAGCGGGCCCGCACGCCGTTGAGCGAGTTGACCACGACCGACAGCTTCGCCGGCGACGGTGACGCGAGCGTGATCCGGCCCGCCCACTGGAGCAGCCCGGAGGCCAGCTCGAAGCCCGAGTTCTGCTTGCCGATGATGAAGACGCGTTTGCCGGCGTACGTGTCGGCGGACCGCGTGTGTGCGTAATGGGCGGCCAGCTCGCTGCCCGGCGTCGAGGTGCTCCAGGGCTCGGCGACACCGACGGCGACGATCGCGATACGGCAGCGGTACTCGCCGTCTGTCGTCTCGAGCACGAATCGATCGCCGTCCGGTCCCGGCTCGCGGCGGGTCGCCGTCCAGCGGCAGCCGTAGCGGATCGCGACCTGCGCCCGCTCCGTGAACGCGGCGAGGCTCTGCTCCATCTCGGGCCGCGACGGGAAGTCGGACGAGCCGTCCATGAACTCGGCCTGGAGCGCCCGATGCTCCGGCTCGTCGGCGATCATGCTGTTCCAGTCCCACCGCTCGA